>JBFIMP010000056.1:0-13038 GCA_041611635.1 Christiangramia sp. | reverse complement strand
CCAGCAATTTCTTTTTCATCCAGAAGACATTCCTTTCGATTCGTTTCAAGATATTCCAAAAGTATATACTGCTTTTAGAAAAGCATGTGAAAAAAACTCCAAGGTTAGAGATCTTATAGAAACTCCAAAAACCTGCGATCAATCAAATATTTCCAAGAATACCAAAATCCCAGGCCTTCAGGAGCTGGGTCTGGAAGACTTTAAAGGAGATAAGAGAACGGCATTCCCATTTACAGGAGGTGAAGATCAAGCCATGAAAAGGATCAAAACCTATTTCTGGGAAACCCAGAACCTGGCAGAATATAAAGAAACCCGAAACGGCCTTGTGGGCACAGAATATAGTTCCAAACTATCTGCATGGTTAGCCAATGGTAGTATTTCCCCAAAACAGATCTACCATGAGGTAAAAAGATTTGAACAAGAGGTAAAAAGTAACCAAAGCACCTACTGGCTGATCTTCGAATTGATCTGGCGGGATTTTTTCAAATACGTGTCCCTTAAGCACGGCAATAAAATCTTCAAAATTGGTGGTATACTGGAAAAAGATCTCGATTGGAGTGTGAATAAAAACGCGCTTAACCAATGGATAGAAGGAAATACCAAATATGATTTTGTGAACGCCAATATGAAAGAGATCGCGGCTACCGGTTTTATGAGTAATCGCGGCAGGCAAAACGTGAATAGTTTCTGGGCAAAAGAATTGAAGCAGGACTGGCGCATTGGCGCGGCATATTTTGAAAGTTTGCTCATAGATTACGACGTCCACAGCAATTGGGGAAACTGGATGTATAACAGCGGGGTTGGAAATGACCCCAGGGATAGAAAATTTAATATAGAGGCTCAGGCAGATCGCTATGATCCGGATCAGGAATATCAGAATTTATGGCTGAAAAATTAAAGATATTACGTCTCATACTGGGAGATCAGTTAAATCATAAACATAGCTGGTTTAATGGCGAGCAGGAGCATATCACCTATGTATTTATGGAGATGAGACAGGAAACAGATTATGTTAATCATCATGTCCAGAAAATAATAGGATTTTTCAGTGCGATGAGAAATTTCTCAGAGTATCTCAAAGAAAGAAGCCATAAGGTGATATACCTGAGTATAAACGATGAAAACAACCAGCAAGATCTAAACAAGAATATTCAGAAGCTGGTTTCGGAAAATGGCTTTGAAAAGTTCGAATATCAGCTCCCTGATGAGTACAGGTTAGACGAACAACTTAAAAAACTATGCAATAACCTGGATATTGCGTCTGAAAGTTTCGACACTGAACATTTCTTTACGAATAGAACCGAGCTGAAAGAATTCTATGAAGGCAAAAAGCAGCTGACCATGGAATATTTCTATCGGTACATGCGAAAGAAGCATAATATCCTCATGGCGACAGATAAGGATCCCGAAGGAGGAAAATGGAATTTCGACAAGTCCAACCGGAAAAAATGGAAAGGCGAACCGGAAATTCCTCATGAAAGAGGCTTTAGAAAAGATGTTTCGAATATACTGGCTGAAATAGAAGAAGCAGGAATAAAAACGATTGGAGAAGTCCAGGAATCTAATTTTAACTGGCCTACTTCAAGAGAAGATTCACTTTCGGTCCTCAATTATTTCTGCAAAAACCTACTGGTACATTTCGGGGATTACCAGGATGCCCTGCATACAGAGCAGGAATATTTATTCCATTCACGCCTGTCTTTCAGTATGAACACCAAGATGCTGAGTCCAAAAGAAGTGATTGAAAGTGTAATAGATCATTTTTACGAAAATAAGGAGACCATAGATATTTCACAGGTAGAAGGATTTGTGAGACAGATACTGGGTTGGAGGGAATATATGCGCGGTATCTACTGGAAAGAAATGCCGGGTTACCGCAGATCTAATAAGCTTCGAAATCAAAACGAGCTACCGGGATTCTACTGGGATGCGAAAACAAAGATGAATTGCCTTCACCACTCTATTAAAAATAGTCTTGAAAATGCTTACGCTCACCATATTCAAAGGCTAATGATCACCGGTAATTATGCTCTGCTCACATTAACCCATCCAGATGAAGTAGACCAGTGGTATCTGGGGATATATATAGATGCTATTGAGTGGGTAGAGATCACGAATACCAGAGGAATGAGCCAGTTTGCAGATGGCGGTATTGTAGCTACCAAACCCTATGTTTCAAGCGGTAGTTATATTAACAAAATGAGTAATTATTGCAAGGATTGCCATTACAAAGTGAGTAAAAAAACCGAAGAAGATGCCTGCCCGTTTAACAGTCTTTACTGGAATTTTTTAGACTCAAAGCGTGATGAATTCAAGGATAATCAACGAATGAATATGATGATGAGCCTTCTGGATAAGAAGGATCCCAGGGAAATGGAAAAGATCAGGGAGCGTGCTAAAAAGATCATAAACAACCCATTAGACTTTTAATCCCCAAAGTTAAATCAAGGTTAAATGGAAAGCAGCAGCCTGCTCTATTATCTAAATTAGTAATAGAATAAATCAACATTTTAACTAACTAATTTTAATATTAATCATAGGCATGATCTTAAGTTTTGCCTAAAATACAACCTGTTATGAGAGATTTAATTTGGCTTATTATCGTTTTACTGGTAATTGGATGGCTTGTAGGGTATTTTGCATTTCCAGATCTTGGAAGCATTATACACATTCTTATAGTGCTGGCCGTGATACTTATTCTTTATAGGTTACTTACCGGAAGACGGCTATAGAAAACTGAAAACTTTAAAACCCTTTGAGCGATCAGAGGGTTTTTCATTTATATATTATTTTGAAAAATCATTTTATGTGGAAACTAGACAATAAAAAGGCTTTGATCACCGGTGGAACCAAAGGTATTGGGCGCGCATGCGTTGTTGAATTTTTGGAACTTGGAGCTGAAGTACTTTTTACCTCGAGAAGCGAGAAGGATATTAAGGCTTTTGAAAAGGAATTAAATAAAAAAGGATTTAAAGCTTATGGTATCGAAGCCGATTCTGCCAAAAAAGAAGACCGCGAAAAAATCAAAAACTGGATCGATAAGCATTGGGGAAAACTGGATGTACTGGTAAATAATGCCGGTATAAATATTCGCAAAAAAGCCAATGAGTATTCTGAAGAAGAATTCAGGAAGGTACTTGAGATCAACCTTATCGCGCCTTTTGAGATTAGCAGATTGCTTTTTTCTAACCTAAAGAAGTCTGGAAATGCTTCTATCGTCAATGTTGCTTCATCGGCAGCCTTACAGGATGTGGGAACAGGCACTCCTTATGCCATGTCTAAATCTGGTTTATTACAACAATCCAGAAGTCTGGCTGTAGAATGGGCCCAGGAAAACATCAGGGTAAATTCAGTTTCGCCCTGGTTCACCAAAACTCCACTAACCAAAGGTTTTCTTCATAATGAGGAAAAAATGAATTCTATCCTCAGCAGAACCCCAATGAACAGGGTTGCCGAGGCTGAAGAAATATCTTCGATCATTTCCTTTTTAGCTATGGACAAATCATCCTTTATAACCGGGCAGAATATCATTGCCGATGGTGGAATGAGTATCAATGCATTGTAAATTAAGATATTTAGTACCTTTAGCAAAAACTAACTGAATGAAAAAATTACTAGTCCTCCTTGCACTTGGCTGTTTTGCCCTATCCTGCAACGACAACAAGAAAGAAGAAGAATCTCCTAAGGAGAATCAAAACCTGGAAATCCATGAGAAGATCGCAATGGCTAATGGCTTTAAAGAATTTGACAGTATAAGTGAAATTAAGTTCACCTTTAATGTTAAAGTAAATGATACTTTAAGATCTGAACGGCATTGGGTCTGGAATCTGGAAAATGACAAGATAAGTCTTACAGAGAAAGATTCTACCATAAGCTATATCAAAAAAGACAGCCTGGCTAAAGAGAAGGAATACATAGATCAGAGATTCGTGAACGATTCTTACTGGTTGCTATTCCCTTACCAATTAGAGTGGTCTAATGCCGACATTAGCGAGACAAAAACTGCTAAAGCTCCAATTAGTGGTGAGGAAATGCAAATGCTAACCGTAAGCTATCCTTCTAAAGGCGGCTACACACCTGGAGACAGTTACGATATTTACTTTGACGATGATTATATGATCCAGGAGTGGGTCTACAAAGCTTCGGGAGGAGGAAGAGAAATGGCAACTACCTGGGAGGATTATGAAGATTTCCAGGGCGTCAAGATCGCCAAAATGCATAAATCTGCAGATGGTTCCTTCGAATTATATTTCACAGATATTTCAGTAAAAGAATAATAGAAAGGTAAACGACCAGATCATTTATCTAAAAAGGAGGCTCTTGCCTCCTTTTTTAGTTTACTTTTTGTTTGCTCAGAATTCCTTTTTTAAGGATCTGCCCGAATTCGTACATTTCCTCATAAGAACAATAGAATGGTGCCGGTGCGAGCCTAATCACATTCGGTTCACGCCAGTCGGTGATCACTCCCTTATCCATCAGGTAACGGAAAAGCTCCTTCCCTTCCCCATGTAAAAACACAGATAGCTGAGTCCCTCTATGGTTCTGGTCTGCCGGAGTAATAATCTCGAAAGTACTATCTACCTCCTTGTCTATCTCATGCAAAACGAATTCCAGGTAAGCTACGATCTTATTTCTCTTTTCGATAAGAGCCGGCATTCCAACCTCATCAAACATTTCCAGAGAAGCCAGGTAAGGTGCCATGGCCAGAATCGGAGCATTACTAATTTGCCAGGCATCTGCGGTAGGTTCTGGCTGAAACTCAGGCTCCATCAAAAATCTTCTTTCTTTATTATGACCCCACCAGCCCTCAAATCTCGGGATATCTTTTTTATTATGGTATTTCTCATTTATAAAACATCCTGAAGCATTTCCGGGGCCAGAGTTCATGTATTTATAGCTGCACCAGGCTGCAAAGTCCACATTCCATTCGCTTAGCTTCAGTTCGATATTCCCGGCAGCATGTGCCAGGTCCCAACCTACAAATGCTCCAGCATCATGGCCTGCCTTGGTGATGCTTTCCATGTCGAAGACCTGTCCCGTGTAATAGTTAACTCCTCCAATAAGCACTAGAGCACACTCCTCTCCTACTTCCCTTATTTTTTCCAGTACATCCTCTGTCCTGAAATTATTCTCTCCATCACGCTTTTTGATCTCAACAATTGCATCTTCAGGATCATATCCATGAAACCTTACCTGGCTCGAGATCATATATTGATCACTGGGAAAGGCCTTTTCTTCACAAATGATCTTATAGCGTTTTCCTGATGGCCGGTAAAATGAAACCATCAGTAAATGAAGATTCACGGTGAGCGTATTCATCACGGTAACCTCGGTAGGTTTTGCGCCAACTACTTTAGCTAGTTTTCCTGAAAATCTTTCATGATAATCCCACCAGGATTTATCTGCATAAAAATGACCTTCCACCGCCAGTTCTGCCCAGTCTTTCATCACCTCATCTACATACTTCTGGGCGCTTTTAGGTTGCAAGCCCAGAGAATTACCCACGAAATAGATCACTTCCTTTCCATTCACTTTCGGGAAGATGAATTCTTCCCTGTATTTCGAGAGTTTATCTTCTTTATCTAGTTGCCTCGCAAATTCTATGGTATTCTCGAACTGCATATTTTCAATTTTTGGTAAAAATACAATTTCGTTTTAAAAGACATAGAGCCGAAACACCGCATAAAATCTTTAATTTTGCCTCAAAATTCGAGATATGCATTTTTTACCCGAAGACATTGACGATTATATTGTAGCGCATTCGCAATCTGAACCTAAGCTACTTGCAGACCTCAATCGCGAAACCAATCAAAAAGTGATGCAGCCAAGAATGTTAAGTGGTCACTACCAGGGACGGGTGCTGAGTCTTCTATCTAAAATGAAAATGCCAGAAACCATACTGGAAATAGGAACCTATACTGGTTATTCCGCGCTATGCCTTGCTGAAGGTCTGGCCAAAAACGGTATGTTGCATACTATAGATGTAAATGAAGAGTTATTCGATTTCCAAAAAAAGTACTTTGATAAGTCTGAATACAAAGACCAGATAAAACAATACCTCGGGGATGCGACCCAGATTATTCCTGAAATTGATGCTAAATTCGACCTTGTCTTTATAGATGCAGACAAGCCCAACTATCCGAAATATTTCGAAATAATCATCGATAAAATGAAGCCCGGCGGGATAATCTTATCTGATAATGTCTTATGGTCTGGAAAAGTGGTACAAAAAGTTAATAAAGACGATGAATCCACCCTGGCACTTTTGAAATACAACAGAATGCTGAATGAAGACCCACGTGTAGAAACCGTTATTTTGCCTATAAGAGACGGACTTACTTTAACCAGGGTGCTCTAGAAGTACAAACGCCTGCCCGATTTATCATAAAGCTTATAGAATATTATGGCCATAACGATTCCCACGAGCATTCCTACTATAATATCTCCCGGGTAATGGACTCCAACATAGATACGGCTCATCACAAAAATTATTGGCCATAAATAGGCCAGGTATATCCATCGTGTTTTTTGAGATATCACCAGAACTATAAAGGTCGTGGCGGCAAAAGAGGTCGAAGAGTGTCCCGAGAAGAAACTATAATTGGTAGGCTCCTGCAGGATCCTTATTACATCAGAAAGTTCTGGAGTGTTATTTGGCCTTAGCCTTAAAGCGATACCCTTAACCAGGTTTGTAAGTCCCCAGGTGGTAAAAACGGTAGCCAATAGAAACAAGGAAGAAAAAGATGCCTTTTTCCAGTGAAAAGCAAGAAAAAAAAACAGGAAAAATAAAAGATAAAGAGGGATCCAGTGCCGGGGATTGGTTACAAAGATCCAAAAGGCATCATATCTTTCTATACCAAGGCTATTTAAGTATATGAACAAGTCCCTGTCCCATTGCTGAATCTGCTCCCACATAATTCAAACAATTAGTGTTTGCGTCTTACAGAACCTGTAATTTCTTCAATATCTTCTTTTACCTTATCTATTTCACCTCTTACATCCTTAGTGAAATCTGTATCTATACCCTGCTTTTCAGCACTTTTCTGGATCTCACTTTTAATATCATTCGAGGCATTTCGTATTGCTTTCATGCCTTTTCCCAGCCCCCTGGCAATATCAGGGATCTTATCAGCTCCAAAAACCATTACCAAAATGAACATGATAAAGGCTATTTCGGCTCCACTAATAAATAAAGGTAACGTATGCATAACAAGACAAATATAATTACAAATCTAAGCATAAAAAAAGCCGACTCGTTAAAGTCGGCTTAAATATTATTTCTGAATATTTCTAATCCTGAGAAGCGTCTTTGAACTCTTCAAACTCGTTCTTAGTCTCAGCTTTTGGCCAGCTATTGTTGCTTACATCAACATCTGCTGTTTCAAGATCTGGATCCAGAGTAATTTTGGTGATCTCCTTGTTGGTTGGGATCACTTTACTTACCACCTCATCGTTCTTTCTCCAAATCTGTACTGGATAGGTAACTTTTTCTGAAGTTCCGTCGGCATAGGTAAGCTCTGCAATAATTGGCATAACCAAGCCACCCGGCTTTTCAAAAACCACCTGGTAGAAATATTTAGGAGCTTTAAGATTCTTTCTCTCTTCCTCGCTGAAATTATCCATCAGGTAAGCCTGAAGAGTTTCTGAATTTTCTAAAAGAGACTTGTTCTTCATATCTTCATTAAACTCTTCATCTTCTTCGGTTACCACGTAAAGAGCTTTAGTCTCTTCTGGAGTGGTCCCGTATCTCTGCAACATTTCCTTTCCAGCTTTGGTAGGGGTATCTGTAACATAATATTTATTCACTTCCTTGATCCCAATATCTACATTATCTGTAGTGTAGAACCATCCTCTCCAGAACCAGTCAAGATCCACACTTGAAGCATCTTCCATAGTTCTAAAGAAATCTTCTGGAGTTGGGTGTTTGAACATCCATCTGTGAGAGTAGGTTTTGAAAGCATAGTCAAATAGCTCACGTCCCATGATGGTCTCACGAAGTATATTTAATGCCGTTGCCGGTTTTCCATAAGCATTATTACCTAATTGGTGAACCTGTTCTGGATTGGACATGATAGGCGAAATATAATTCTGATTACCTTTCATGTAGCTCACAATCTTACTTGGCTCTCCTCGTCTCGAAGGATATTTTTCTAAAGGCGCAATGGCTTCAGGATACTCTGCTGCGAATTCCTGCTCTGCAACATACTGTACAAAAGTGTTGATCCCTTCATCCATCCATCCCCACTGGCGTTCGTCTGAGTTCACGATCATCGGGAAGAAATTATGTCCTACTTCGTGGATAATTACACTTATCATCCCGAATTTAGTACGGTCGCTATAATTTCCTTCTTCATCTGGACGTCCATAGTTCCAGCAGATCATAGGATATTCCATCCCCTGGTTTTTAGCATGTACAGATACCGCCTTGTGATAAGGATACTGGAAAGTATGATCTGAATAGCTCTTCAAGGTACTTGCAACAGCTCTTGTAGACCACTGCTCCCAAAGAGGATTTCCTTCTTTTGGATATACAGAAACGGCCATTACATCTTTCCCCATTACATCTACTGCCATCATATCCACGATGAACTTTCTGGAAGTAGAAAATGCGAAATCACGAACCATATCGGCTTTATAGGTCCAGGTCTTGGTTTTATCTGAAAAACCTTTTTCAGCTTTTTCAGCTTCCTCCTGGGTTACGATCATTACAGGCTTATCATAACTCTTTTTAGCCTGCTCATAACGCTTCATCATTTCTTTAGAGTAAACCTCTTTTCTATTCTGAAGTTCCCCTGTAGCCTCCATAACGTGATCTGCAGGTACAGTGATATTCACTTCGTAATCTCCGAATGGAAGAGCGAACTCACCATTTCCCCAGAACTGGTAGTTCTGCCATCCTTCTACGTCATTATAAACCGCCATTCTCGGGAAGAATTGAGCGATCACATAAGCTTTATTACCATCTTTTTCGAAGTATTCATAACCAGAACGTGCACGGTTAGTTACGTGGTTATTCACGTTATAAGACCATTTGATGTTAAAAGTATAGCTCTCTCCGGCTTTCAAAGCTTTCGGCATATCTATACGCATCATGGTCTGGTTAATAGTATATTTTAATGGACTCCCGTCTTTCGAAACTTCTTTGATATTGAAACCACCATCAAAAGCTTCTTCCATATAAGCACTGGTAAATCTTCCAGGAGTTGCTACAGGAGCCATTCCCTCACCATCTTTTTTAGGAGCATCCTTTTTACGGATATTTTGATCTAATTGAACCCATAGATATTCAAGATCCTGTGGAGAATTGTTATGATAAGTGATCGTCTCATCACCTGTGATCACTGAATTTTTGTCATCAAGAACGATATCCATCTTATAATCGGCTTCGTTCTGGTAATATGCAGGTCCCGGTGCGCCAGAAGCTGTTCTATATTGATTAGGAGTGGCCATCTCCTGATACATTTGCCTGAATTTGTTTTGGTTTGTGTGGCCTTCCTGCCGCGCTTCTTTCTGTCCTGTTTCCTGTGCAGATACACCTGCGAAAACAAACATCAAAAACACAGAGCATAGCATGTTTAATTTCTTCATTTACTTTGTTTTAATTTAAGGTTGCTAAAAATAATTATTTAATATTCTCTCAAAGAGAACTTTTTAAAAATTTATTGTTTTACTACCGTTGCCTTTAACCAGCAACATACTTTCTATCTCTTCACCCTTTTTTACGTGAACTATATTCTTCTGCGAATCAAATAGATCTGTAAGAATTAAATTCTCTACCGTGATCTTATCAAATTTTTGAATATTGGTTCCTTCGATGAACATCACAATTTGATCTGCATCGAATTTGCTTCCCAGTAATTTGAGAGGTTGTTTTTTTCCCTTGATAGTAATGTGAAGTTTTTTATTGATATATCTCTCGATTACAGCCCTATTCTTTTCAAGGTCTTCTTTATAAGAAAGACTGATCTCCTGCTGATACCTTTTAGAAAGTACATCTTCAAGATCATCTATAAAAACTCTGGAAATTATTTGAAGGCTATTCTTATCTTCCTTGTACTCTATTTCAGTCACACTTAAATAAGTTTCGTGGTCTTTCCTAGCAAAGGAACTAGCTAAAACAAGAATAAGTAAAAGAGCAAAAGTCTTCTTCATAGTCATTTTTGGTACTAACGGAGCAATTATTGAACCAAAACCGAACATTTTTGGCTGCAGTAATTAGACCTTTTAAAAGCTAAAAGGTTTAAAATTAGTTCGAATTTATCCTGGAATTTGTAAAGGTATATTTAATCCTGTGCCTCTTAATTCTCTAAAATCTTCTATCCTGGTCTGGAAATATTCTATAAGAACAAAGGCATTATTATTTATAACAAGCCTTTTAAACCGAACATCCTCGGCGCAATAATAAACGAAATTGCAGATCTCATTTTCATTCAGGTCCAGGTCTTCACGGAAGAATTCTCGACCTACGATCGCTATACTTTTATTCGCCAGTTCCCGGGGGGTATAGGTTTTAGGTTTTTGCTTATCACCAGATAATTTATCTATGACCGCACCCGCGATCTTATCTATTCTTATCCCTCCATTAGCTATTGTTTTAACATAAGGATTCATCTCCCTGTCTTTCCTAATGAAATTATTCAGATTATTCTGAAGCTCATACTTTTTTTCCACATCGGTGATCGAGATCCTGGAAAGATCATTAGCGAGATGACCAGATAAATTAATGTCGTCTATCACTACTTCTGCCAATTCGTTCATCTTATCCTGAAGTGGGATGACCAGGCTTTTATTTTCAATCATTTCCCGGGTGACTACAACAGTTGTATTATAGAATTGCACTGAAGAAACATATAAACTATCATTTTCATTAGCGATGATCTCAAATTTTCCTTCTTTATTCGTGACCGCTCCCTTTTCAAGATTCAGGTTGATAACGTGGATCTTCTCAACGTCTGGATTACTGGCCTTTACCTTTCCTTTTAGTAAAACTGATTCCTGCGCCTGAGCAGAAAGTCCGGCCAGGCAAAAGAAAAAGATCAAACTCAGTAGGCCTTTATTTTTATTGAATTTATATTTCAAATTATAAATATTGTTATTGCTGATATTCATGGTTTCACAAAAAAAAGGAATTTAATCTATTTCACGCAATGCTTTGAAAGAATCTATTTTAAGTTCAAAATATTCAATTAGCTGTAAAACTCTTTTTTCTTTTACCAGCCGGTTATATTCATTATCATCCGCACAATAGAAAAGAAAATTAATTACTTCAGATTCTTCAATATTCAACTGTGAGACAAAGAAAAATTTTCCTACAAGATTTAGGCCTTTATTAACCATAATAGATCTTTCATTATTTTCTTCGGCTTTTTCCAGTTGTTTGATCTTTCCATTTAGGATATTGATGATTGTTAACAAAGGTCCTCCATTATTTGCAGATTGCACTGCCAGTTCCAGACTGCTGCGTCTTGGTTTTGGGAAAGGCATCACAAGTTTCTCATAGATAGATTTAGGCACCCTGTCCAGGTCTTTCACAAGCACACCGGAAAGTCTAATATCATCTATCTGCACTTCATCTAGCTCATTATAATTTTCCCTTAAAGAAACAATTAGCATCTCCTTAAAATTGGATTTTTTCACAACTACTTTTTTATGTTCGAACTGAAGAGCAGAAAAGTAAATTGTATCCCCTGCTGTCGCAAACAATTTAAAGATACCCTGATCATTAGTGGTTGTTCCAGTTTCACCGGTTAAATTAACCACGTGTATTCCAGAAATATTCCGGGTACTGTCTATAATCACTTTACCTGTAATGATTTCTCTTTGCTGTGCTGTTAACTGATCAATACATAGAAAGAAAAACAATACTGCCAAAAAATAAATACTGAAGCTATTTCTCAATGATTTCATTTATTTGTCTTAGATCCATAAAACCCAGTCTCCGGGACTTATAATGTTCAAAAATATCCAGCCTGCTTGAGGTTTTTAAAAGCTTTTCGAAATCGGGAAATTCAGCGCAATAATAAACGAAGTTTTCAATTTCGGTTTCGGGAAGACCTAATTCATCCATAAAAAATTTCCTGCCCATTATATCTATTTCATTCTGTACCTTCAGCTGCAATTTATCCTGTTTATCAAGAGCTTTCAGGTATTTCGTTCTACCATTTATATCATTCATTATCACATCTAAAGGAACCCCACCTAATAAGACTCCAATATATTGCCATCTACTTGTAATATTGGCGTTCGCAGTATACAGCCTCCTTTCGGTCTGACTAAGTCTTTTTTCAGGATATGGAATCCCAAATTGCTGCCGGTCGAAATATTTTATCTTGGGAAGATCTGAATCCAGGTAACCGCTAAGTTTCAGGTCTGTGATCCTTACCTCATCCAGTTCATTTCTCGAAGGAAAAAGTTTTACGGTTAATTTTCCTGCATCAATATCGGTCTGGGTAACAATCACTTTTCTTTTCTCAAATTGCACTGAGGAAAACAGCAGGGTATCACCAGATCTGGAATAGATCCTGAATTTCCCTGAAATATCGCTGGTAGCGCCTTTTTCGAGATTTAGATTAACAACGTGGATATTAGCCGGTGAGATACTGTCAGATACAATTTGTCCCTCCAGCAAAGTGGTTCGCTGGGAGTACATATTATATTCCGCAAAAAAAAGCAGCAGAAAAAAAGACCAGAGGCCTGAATAGAGATTTAAGATCAAGACGAATTGGTTAGTATTCGAGTAACTTATAACGCAGGAAATTTCGATTTCGCCTTTAGAAGCCTGTAAACTTTTGTTAATGCCTGTGATTCTCTAAATTTACGCTAAAAAAGATGATCAAAGCGATACTTGCCAGCACTTCAACCTTACACAACCAGGACTACCTGGAGTACCTAATCCCGTACCTTCCGGAATTATATAAAAATGTGGAAGAAGTATTATTTATTCCTTACGCCAGGCCAGGAGGAATTTCTCATGAAGAATACACCACAAAAGCGGCTGAAGCATTTTCAAAAGCAGGATTAGAGGTAAAAGGCATCAAT
>JBFIMP010000055.1:0-13139 GCA_041611635.1 Christiangramia sp. | reverse complement strand
TGGTTAGAGGTGATTACAGAAGATATAACCAGAGCCTGTTTGAAGATGAAGGTCAAATAGAGAATCCAAATACTTTGTTCGAGGTAAATGCGGTGAATATCGAAGAGAATGAAAATAGACAGCCGATCCCTTATGTATTGCCTCCGGGGGTTCAGCGTGAACAATTATTTCAGAGCAACTCCAACATCAGGCAGAACGAACAGTCTTTATCTCTAAGGGTCTGTGAGTTGGAACCACAGGATGCCCGTGCGGTGTATAAGAACTTCCAGATCGACATGCGCCAGTACAAGAATCTTGAAATGTTTTTGCATGCCGAATCCTGGGTGAATAAACCTCCCTTAAAAGATGGCCAGTTAGTGGCGTTTGTCAGGATGGGAACAGATTTTAGCGATAACTTTTACCAGATAGAGATTCCTCTTGCGACTACCTTATTTGGAGCGACAACACCAGAAGAAATCTGGCCAGAAGTAAACCGTTTAAATCTGGAACTGGACCTGCTGCAACAGATAAAGACAGAAGTTCTTGGGGATCCATCACTAAATGCTACAGAGCTCAACTTTTTTACTGAAGAACTTGCCCAGGTAGATGCAGAAGCACCTTACGATTTGGGAAGGCTTAGGCTGGGGGTGAAGGGGAATCCGAGTTTTGGAAATATCAGGCTGCTAATGGTGGGTGTTAAAAATGGTACCAGGGTAGATGGAGTTGCAGATCTTTGTGGTGAAGTCTGGTTCAACGAACTTAGATTATCAGAGCTTAAAAATGAAGGTGGTTGGGCCGGGGTGGTTAGTATGGATAGTAACCTGGCAGATTTTGCGAATGTATCGGCTACCGGAAGAAGGAGTACCGTAGGATTTGGAGGTATAGAGCAGGGACCTAATCAAAGAAGCCAGGAGGATCTTCAGCAGTATGACGTAGTGACCAATATTAATATGGGGCAGTTATTACCAAAAACCTGGGGAGTTAAGGTGCCGGTGAATTATAGCCGAGGCGAAGAACTTATTACTCCAAAATTCGACCAGGAATTTTTAGATGTGGACCTCGATACCCGGCTGGCGAATATCCAGGATCCGGAAGAAAAAGACAGAATTAAAAAGCAATCACAGTCTTATACCAAAAGGCAAAGTATTAATGTGATAGGCTTGCGCAAGGAAAGGGTGGGAGAGAAAAAACCAATGCCTTATGATATTGAGAATTTCGCATTTTCTACATCATATAATCAGATAGATCACAGGGATTTCGAGGTAGAGGAAAGCCTTGATCAAAGTGTGAGGCTTGGGGGGACCTATGAGTTCAATTTCCCTGAAAAAACGGTGGAGCCGTTAAAGAACATCGCGGTGCTGGATAGTAGTGATTACTTTGCGCTTTTTAAAGATTTTAATTTTAACATTCTCCCCTCCAACATCAACGCCAGTTCAAATATCTTCAGGCAGTATAATGAGCAAAAGTTCAGGTCGCTGGATCTAAGTGAAAATGATATAGGTATACCTACCTTGTATCAGCGTAATTATCTTTTCGACTGGCAATATGGAGTAAATTATAATCTTACAAGATCTTTGAATTTTTCCTTTAATGCGAGTAATAACAGGATTATAAGGAATTATATAGACGAAGAAGGTTTTGCAGATAACAGTATAGGTTTGTGGGACGACTTCTTTAATGTAGGAGATCCTAATCTGCACTTCCAGACCCTGCAGGTTAATTACAAGCTTCCTTTTGAGAAGATACCGGTACTGCGCTTTATTAATGCTACCTATTCTTATACAGGTGATTTCCAGTGGCAGCGTGGTTCCAGGATCTTTCAGCAGCTCGAAGGCATTCCTGCTATAGGTAACAGCGTTCAGAACTCGAATACCCACCAGATAAATGCCAGTTTAAATATGCAGAATCTGTATGATTATGTAGGCCTGGTAGAAAAGAAATCTGAAGATAAAGGCAAAAGCATTCAGGAAAGAAGCCGGGGCGTTCCAACTCTTAGCCCAACAGATAAAAATAATGAAAAGGAAGAGAAAGAGGTTAATGTAAAAACCAACAAGGGTTATAACACATTCGTGAATATAGTCACGGGAGTAAAAACCTTGCAAATGAACTACAGGAATACCCGCGGTATATTTTTACCGGGTTATACTGAAAGTATTGGTTTTATGGGGACGTTCAAACCAACAGCTGGCTTTACTTTTGGTTTTCAGGATGATATAAGATATATGGCGGCAGAAAGAGGCTGGCTAACCCTTTTTCAGAATTTTAATCAGCAGTATACCGCTCTCGAAAACGAACAGCTGGATTACCAGGCAGGACTCGATCTTCTTCCAGATCTTACCATAGAGCTTACGGGTAGAAAGAATTTTTCAGAAAACTATTCTGAAAACTACAGGGTGGACCCCAACACGCTGGAGTACCAGTCGCTAACGCCATATACATACGGGAATTTTAATATTTCTAGCATTCTTATTGGTACGGCTTTTAATAGTTCTACCGAAGCCAGTTCAGAAACCTTTGAGAGGTTCAGGGAGAACAGGCTGGAAGTTGCTCGAAGAATAGCAGCCGATAGGGGGCTGGATCCAACAGATGTGGATGAGGAAGGGTATCCACGCGGAATTGGTAAAACCAACCAGGCGGTATTGCTGCCTGCTTTTATTGCGGCATATTCTGGTAAAGATGCCAGCCAGGTTAAATTAGGAGCTTTTAGAGATTTTCCGGTTCCTAACTGGAATGTCAAGTATACTGGGCTGATGAGGATCAAATGGTTCAGGGATAATTTCAGAAGATTCTCACTTAATCATGGCTATAGGTCAGACTATACTTTGAACCAGTTCCAGACCAACCTGGATTATGATCCAGAGAACCCGGAAGAGCTTAACCAGGCCGGAGATTTTAAAAATCCTGTTCTTTTTTCTAATCTAGTGCTAACCGAGCTTTTTACGCCGCTGGCGAGAATAGATTTTGAGACTAAAGGAAATATCCAGATCCTGGCTGAAATCCAAAAAGACCGTTCGCTGGCATTTAGTTTCGACAATAATCTTTTAACCGAATACAGTGGGAATGAATATACCATTGGGACGGGATACAGGATCAAGGATCTAAAGGTTGCCACGGCACTGGGCGGTAGGAGAAGAGTATTGAGTAGCGACCTCAATTTTAGGGCAGATGTATCTTACAGAAAGAACCGCACTATAATAAGGTATCTCGACCTGGCCAATGCGCAAACTATTTCTGGACAGGATATCTGGTCTATTAATTTTAAAGCAGATTACGCCTTCACCAGGAATCTAACGGCAAGATTCTATTACGACCATACCTTCTCTGAATATGCAGTTTCCACAGCATTCCCTCAAACAACAGTAAGGT
This sequence comes from Christiangramia sp., assembly GCA_041611635.1. GTDB lineage: Bacteria > Bacteroidota > Bacteroidia > Flavobacteriales > Flavobacteriaceae > Christiangramia. The sequence goes on along the minus strand of JBFIMP010000055.1, from coordinate 9,794 downwards.
CTGGTTTTACACTTATATATAATTTCGGAAATTAATCACGCCCTATTTGAACAATCCGTCTAAAAAACTAACTTTGCGGTCTTATTAAAACTATACTAATGAATATTCCACAAGAATTAAAATACACAAAAGACCACGAGTGGGTTAAAGTAGAAGGCGATACCGCAATTATTGGAGTTACAGATTTTGCCCAGGGTGAGCTTGGGGATATCGTATATGTTGAGGTAGAAACCCTTGATGAGACCCTTGAAAAAGAGGAGGTTTTTGGAACGGTAGAAGCTGTAAAAACAGTTTCAGATTTATATATGCCGCTTTCAGGAGAGATCATCGAGTTTAATGATAGCCTGGAAGATGAGCCAGAAAAGGTTAATAACGATCCTTACGGTGAAGGTTGGATGATTAAAATCAAACTCTCAGATACTTCAGAAGTAGAAGATCTTTTATCTGCAGACGAATATAAGGAAGTAGTTGGTAGCTAAAATTGCACTTTTTATTGCGCTGATCTACACCAGTGCCATTACCTATTTTTCTTTGATTGTAATGGACTTTAAGGTGAGTGTGGCTGGCTTTGACCCAACAGACAAAATGCTCCATGCCGGAGCATATTTGTTTTTAGCCATTTTGTGGAAGCTATACTTTTTATTTAAGAACTCTGATTTTCAGCGATATACCTCCAATTTAATGTGGGTAGCATTCGCATCTTTTCTTTTTGGTATGTTAATTGAGGTTTTACAGGGAACCCTAACCAGTTACAGGACACCCGATTGGTGGGATGTCCTGGCGAATTCTACTGGTGTAGTACTTTCCGTTTTATTTTTCATGGTCATGGCGCCGACGGTGAAAAAGCTAAAACAGAAAGTTGCCTAGCTAAATTATAACCTTTATTAACTAATTACTTTATGAAATGAGCCATTAGATTATTTTGTTTCAAAACGAATTCTCGATGGCGAATTGCATCTGACGACAGTTAATAGCAATTAAACTTTAACAGATGAAACCTAAGAAAAACCCGGAGGCAGACCTTCGCCGAAAATGGGTCCTTTTTCTTCAAATTGGGCTTATCCTTGTACTATTTTTAACTCTCCAGGCCTTTCAGTGGAAAACCTATGATTCAAAACCATCTGAAAATGATAAGATCATGGTAGATAACCTGGAAGAGGAGACTCCCCCTGTCACTATGATTCCGGAAGTAACACCTCCGCCACCACCTAAAGCGATTGTGGATAAGATCGATGAAGTTCCAGATGATGAGGAAATTAAGGAGGATGCGGTGGCTCCGGCAGATTTTGATCTTAAGGATCTGCCTGAACCTGATGACATCGTGGAGCCAAAAAGACCAGAAGAACCTATAGATGTACCCTTTGACTTTATAGAAGAAGTGCCCTTGTTTCCGGGTTGTGAAGATCTTCATGGGAATAGCGAGCGCAAGAAATGCATGAGTTCAAAAATCAGTAACTTTGTGAATAAGGAATTCGACACCAGATTAGGCGTTGAACTTGGTCTTACCGGAACGAATCTTGTGCTTGTAATGTTCGTAGTGAATAAACATGGTCTGATTGAAAACATTCAAACCAGAGCACCCCATCCTAAACTCGAAGAGGAAGCCAGAAGAGTAATTGGTAAATTGCCTGAAATGGAGCCGGGTAAACAGGGTGGAAAAGCCGTTCCTGTATCTTATACTATACCTATTAGGTTTAAAGTTCAGGAATGATTGTGAGAGGTTTAGAAATTTACCGTAGTTTTAATTACTTATTCTTCCAGATAAATTTAGTTTTTTGGAAAAAATCTTTATTTTAGCAACCCTTAACAATATAACGTATTATGGAACCTAAGAAAAATCCAAAGGCTAATTTGAATAGAAACAGAGTATTGTTTTTTCAGCTTGGTCTTGTAGTAGTTCTATTTATTACCTGGAGGGCGATTGAGTGGAAAACTTATGACCCAGACAATATAGATATAGGACAGGTAAATATGGACGCCCTTGATGAAGAGGATGTGCCGATTACTGAAATGCAGAATACGCCACCACCACCTCCACCACCGCCTCCAGCACCAGAGGTAATAGAGGTCGTGGAAGATGAAGAAGAAGTTGAAGAAGACGAAATTCAGTCTACCGAAACTAACCTTGATGAGATCGTGGAAGTGGAAGAAGTTGTTGAGGCTCCTGAAGAGGAGGAGGTTGCAGATGTACCGTTTGCGGTAATCGAGGATGTGCCGATCTTCCCGGGTTGTGAGAACCTTAGAAATAACGATGAGCGTAAAAGGTGTATGAGTGAAAAGATCTCTAAGTATGTGAACAAAGAGTTCGATACAGATCTTGGAGCCGAACTCGGATTAAGCGGGATTAACCGTGTGATCGTTCAGTTTAGAATTGATGAAAAAGGTAATATTGGTCAGGTAAGAGCTCGTGCTCCACACCCTAGACTTGAGCAGGAAGCTGCAAGAGTAATCAATAGTCTGCCTAAAATGAAGCCAGGTAAGCAGCGTGGAAAGCCGGTAGGGGTTATGTATTCTCTTCCAATCGCTTTCAAAGTGCAGGACTAGGTTTTCTTCATATTATAATATTTAAAAATCCTCCGCCAAAAGCGGAGGATTTTTTATTTTGTGTAAATTCACTTTCTGAAAAACTGTATATTACACCAATAAATTATAGGCCCCCGAACGTATGAAGTATGTTTTACTTCTTCTTTTTATAAATGTAAGTTTTCAGATCACCGCTCAGGATGTAAATTTATCTTCAGAGATATACCCTGAATTTCCTGAATGTGAGAATGTAGATTATCAGGATCAGGCGCAATGTTTTGACAGGACCCTTGTTAGTTTTATCTCTTCTAATTTTCAATTGCCAGCTATCGTTGAAACCGAAAATTACAAGGGGCAGCTCACGATCATTTTCGAAGTGGATGAAGAAGGTGAGTTTCAGTTAATATACCTGGATGCAGCCTATGAGGAGCTTAAAGATGAGGTGAAAAGGGTCTTTGAAAGTCTTCCTGTTATTAAGCCGGCCAGGTATAATGGACGCCCTGTACATATGCAGTTCAAAATGCCTTTAAAGATTCCGCTGCAGAAAAATGTCGCTTTGGAGCCTCTCGAAAAAGAGGAAGAAATCGCTCGTAAAACGGAGGGTTCTATAGAAGAGTTGGCCGGAGAGGATAATATACTCACCGAATACGAAAAAATTAAATCAAATAACTATACCAGTCCCGAATATTCCAGTGAGCTAAATATCCCTTTGTCTCATGAATACTATTCCAGGTTCGATGCTCAATTAAACCAGATAGGTACTAATACCCATTCTGCTTCCAAGCCATTGCTTTATAGTGAAGTGAACAGGTATTATGATTTTGAGGAAAAGCGGGATGATTTGTTGCAGGACAGGTCGACCTATGCAGGCAGGAAGCTTTGGAACGAACATTTGGTAAGGTACCAGACAGAAAAATACTGGTTTTCTATTGACCCTGGCTTTGATTTGCAGATAGGTAAGGATTTTGAGCAGACAGATCATGATTTCACCTATAATAATGGTCGTCAATTCATAGTTCAGGGAGGTCTTGGTGAAAAATTCAATTTTTATTCCGTGGTTTATGAAAGCCAGGGGAGGTTTGCAGAATATTATAACCGGTATGCTGAATCAATAAGGCCGGCCGGCGGAGATCCTGCCATAGTTCCAGGGAGAGGAGTGGCAAAAACCTTTATGGATGAAGGGTATGATTATCCGGTTGCCGAGGGGTATTTGTCTTTTACTCCGGCGGAGTTCATCAATATTCAATTTGGGCATGGTAAGAATTTTATAGGCGATGGTTACAGGTCTTTGATCTTAAGTGATAATGCTTCGCCTTACCCTTATCTAAAGCTGAATACAAGCTTCTGGAAGTTAAAATATACCAATACCTGGATGTCCCTGCGCGATGTGAGGCCCGCGGTGGTTAATAGTGGTTCATACCGAACAAAATATATCGCTAATCATTACCTAAGCCTGAATGTTACCAAAAGACTGAATCTAGGTTTCTTTGAGTCTGTAATGTGGGAAAATGACAACGATCGTGGCTTTGATATCAATTATCTGAATCCGGTTATTTTCTACCGCGCTATTGAATTTGCCACCGGGGCAGATGGAGGTAATGCTATCATAGGTCTTACCGGGAAATATAAGTTCTCTAATAAAATGTATGCTTACGGGCAATGGCTTATAGATGAATTTTCTTCTACAGACGTTTTTGGGGGTGAAGGTAGCTGGAAAAATAAACTGGGTTTTCAGGCGGGATTAAAATACTTTAACGCGTTTGATGTGGAGAATTTATATTTGCAAGCAGAATATAATCAGGTGAGGCCTTATACCTATTCTCATAACTCGATCACTCTTAATTATGGTCATAATAATCAGTCTATGGCTCATCTCTGGGGTGCGAATTTCAGGGAGTTTATAGGTGTTGCCAGGTTTAAGCAGGATAGGATATATGGTTCAGCGAAACTGATCTTTGGTGAACGTGGTTTCGATTTTTCTGAAACTGGTGATTATTACGGTCAGGATATATATAGAACTGAAGAAGACCGTCCATTCGAAACAGGAGTGGAAATTGGCCAGGGTAATACAACCAATTCCTTTTATACCGAATTAGAGGCAGGTTATATAGTTAACCCAACAACAAACCTAAAGCTGTTCGCAAGTTTTATTTATCGTGATTTTGATGTTCAGACCAAAACCACGGCAAACTTTGATAATTCGACTACGTGGATCAATTTTGGCTTGAGAACGGATATTTTTAACTGGTACTTTGATTATTAGAGTTTTTTATCTCTGAAAATTAACACATTGCCTTCCTTGTTAAAACCTAATTAAGAAGTATCTTTGCGCCAGTTAAAAAAAAGCTTTTTTTTGAGCAATACTCGCGTACATACTTCCAGCGCTTCCATTCTGTCAGATTTTAAGGAAATAACCAAGATGAGGCTTGCTATCAGCGTAGTTTTTTCATCGGTTGCGGGTTATTTTCTGGGGGCAGACAATATAGATTTTATAGTGGTTACTTTGCTGGCTATTGGAGGTTACCTCATGGTTGGAGCATCTAATGCCTATAACCAGATCATCGAAAAAAATCTCGATGCCCTGATGGACAGGACCAAGAACAGGCCTCTGCCTGCCGGTCGAATGACTAATACCGTGGCTTTTACTATTGCCAGCATCTTTACCGTGCTTGGTTTGGTGGTGCTTTATGTGATCAATCCTAAAACAGCCATGTTTGGGGCTATTAGTATATTTTTATATGTAAGTATTTATACTCCTTTAAAAACAAAAACCCCGCTTTCAGTATTTGTGGGTGCCTTCCCTGGAGCTATTCCTTTCATGTTGGGATGGGTGGCCGCTACAGGTAACTTTAGTATAGAGCCTGGAACTTTGTTCATGATACAGTTTTTCTGGCAATTTCCCCATTTCTGGGCTATTGGCTGGTGGTTGTTCGATGATTATAAAAAGGGAGGGTTCTTTATGCTGCCAACAGGAAAAAGAGATCGTGGGACTGCGATCCAGATAATTTTATATACCTGCTGGACGGTCCTGGTGTCGCTCATACCTGTATTTGGAGTTACGGGTAAACTTTATCTAACCCCGGTATCTGGTGTTATCATCCTGATATTAGGATTAGGAATGCTTTATTACGCGATTAGATTATTTAAAGAAAAGACAGCCGAGGCTGCCAAAAAATTAATGTTTGCCAGTGTTTCTTATATCACGCTGCTACAAATAGTATACGTATTAGATAAATTTATTAGACAATGGATTTAACTCAGGGATCTGACGAAAAGAAATATGGCCGGGCAAAGAAAATGATGCTCTGGTTCGGGATTATAAGTATGACCATGACCTTTGCTGGTCTTACCAGTGCTTATGTGGTGAGTAAGAACAGGCCAGACTGGTTGAATGATTTTGAGCTTCCTATGGCATTTCTGTGGAGCACGATCGTGATCATTGCCAGCAGTGCTACGCTCTATTTGAGTAAGCGTATGATTTTAACCGGCAATAGAAAAAACGCCAGTGCATTTTTAATTGGAACCTTGATCCTGGCGATCCTATTTATTGTATTCCAATTTTATGGATTTAGCGAAATACTTAGTCAGGGGTATTGGTTTACCGGGGCAGAAAGCACAGTGACTACATCTTTTATATATATCCTTGTTTGTGTACACTTAGCACACTTAGTGGCGGGTATTATAGTGCTTTTGGTTCTAATTTATAACCATTTTAAACAACGTTACAAAGCGGGGCAAATGCTTGGGTTTGAGCTCGGTGAGACATTCTGGCATTTTGTAGATGCGCTTTGGATATTTTTGATTTTGTTTTTCTATTTCTATAGATAATAAAATTGCGTATTTTTGCGCATCCTTTAACATTAAAATACTTCTATGGAGGCGACTGTCGTTAGAACAGGCACAGAAGGGAAAACCTGGGGTGGTGGTAATGAACCACTAAAAGCAAGTTATGGAAAAATGATGATGTGGTTTTTCATCCTTTCCGATGCTTTAACATTTTCAGGATTCCTTGCAGCTTACGGTTTTTCAAGATTTAAATTCATCGATTCATGGCCAATTGCCGATGAGGTGTTTACGCACTTCCCATTTTTGCATGGAGTAGATGCTCCCATGTACTACGTGGCGTTGATGACATTTATCCTTATTTTTTCTTCGGTAACTATGGTACTTGCAGTAGATGCGGGTCATCACATGAAGAAGGGAAAAGTTACTATCTATATGTTCCTTACCATTATTGGTGGTGTTGTTTTCGTTGGATCACAAGCCTGGGAGTGGAAAAACTTCATTAGTGGAGAATATGGAGCCGTAACTACAAAAGGAGGAAATATTCTTCAGTTCATCGATGCTGAAGGTGAGCGTGTAGCTCTTTCAGAGATCGCGGTGCCTATTGCAGGAGAAAGGGTTGAGCATGAAGCTAATAACGGAATCTGGTTTGATTCCGGTAAGGAGCTCCCAACATATAGCCTTGAAGAAGTTAAAGCAGGATTTATTCAAAACGAAGGTCTTCTTATAAGAACCCAGCAGTTAACCGAGGACGGACAAAAGACAATTTTATCCCGGGAAGAATCCTTAATGAAGCTAAATAACGAAGCAGTTGGAACAGTAGAAGGTGCAAACCTTGTACAGAATGAATATGGAGCACCATTGTTCGCAGATTTCTTTTTCTTTATTACAGGTTTCCACGGATTTCACGTTTTATCTGGTGTGATCATCAATATTATTATTTTCTTTAATGTGATCATAGGAACCTATGAGAGACGTGGAAGTTATGAAATGGTCGAGAAAGTTGGACTTTACTGGCACTTCGTAGACCTTGTTTGGGTATTTGTATTTACATTCTTTTACCTGGTATAATTTAGAAATAAACTATTATGGCTCACGATACTACGCATCAACACGGATCAGCAACTAAAAGGATCTGGACAGTTTTCGCAATACTTTCGGTAGTAACTATTGTAGAGGTTGTTCTTGGGATAATCAAACCGGTATTCTTAACAGATACTTACCTTTTAGGAATGAGATTGCTTAACTGGATTTTTATTATCCTTACAATATATAAAGCTTACTATATTGCCTGGGCTTTTATGCACCTGGAGCACGAAACAAAAGGTCTAAGAAGAGCAATCGTCTGGACATCGATCTTTTTGATTTCCTACTTGATCTTTATCCTTCTCACAGAAGGTGGATATATACACGATGTTTACCAGAGCGGGCACGTTGCCTGGGATTTTTAACAAAAGTTAAAAGCATTGGAAAAGACGGTTTTGTTAAACCGTCTTTTTATTTTTGTAGACCCTTGTAAAACTGGTTTTTCTACTTATGAAAAAGTTTCTGGTACTAGGAATACTGTTCGCTCTGCCTATCACGGCATATTTGTTTTTTGCTTCTGGAAAGAACAATTTTGCCAAATTACCTGTTCTCACTGAAAACGTACAGGATATAACTGCCTTTGAATCCAATACAAACGATCCCATTAGCTTTAAAGATCATATAAGTGTTGTGGCTTTCTTTGGATCAGATCTTGAAAACATCAAAGGCAATACTTTTAACCTCGATAAAAAAATACTGGAGAAATATTATGATTTCGATGATTTTCAATTCGTGATCATTCTGCCAAAAGAAGCGAAAGATCAAACCAGCGCTTTTGTAGAGGAATTCAAAAAGATAAGTGAATCTTCTAAATGGAAAATAGCTTATTCTGATATTGATAATATTCAGGAAGTTTTCGAAAGCTTCAAAACTCCGCATAAATTGGATGAAAGTGGCCATACTCCTTATGTTTTTATTGTAGATAAGGATGCAGATCTACGTGGCAGGGATGATGATGAGGAATATGGTAAACTTTATGGGTATGACTCCAGGGATGTGGCAGAACTTAATAATAAGATGAATGATGATGTTAAGGTTATCTTAGCTGAATATCGCCTTGCCTTGAAAAAGAATAATCCCGAACCAAAGAATTAATAGCAATGAAAAACTATTCATACGTGGGAATTTCTCTGGTTATCCTGATTTTTGGGATTATTTTTATTCCTAAGATCGTAGATCGGATAAGCGAAAATGAAATTGTAACCTCAGACAGGCTAAACCAGAAAAGAGTAGGCGCTTCTAAAGATAAAGGTGAGCCACTTTCCTATATAGTTTTGGATGGTGAGAAGAAAAAGGCTCCTCAATTTGAATTCATTAATCAGGAAGGAGATACCATTTCTAATGAGGATTACAAAGGGAAAGTTTATCTGGTAGAGTTCTTTTTTACAACCTGTCCTACAATTTGCCCAATAATGAATAAGAATCTTATAAAGATACAGGATGAATTAAAAGGGGAGGATGATTTTGCAATCGCATCCTTTACCATAGACCCTGTTCACGACACACCTGAGGTTCTGGCTGAATATGCTCAGAATTATGGCATCGATGGTTCTAACTGGAACCTTATGACGGGAGACAGGGAGAAGATTTACACCCTGGCGAACAAGGGATTTGGTCTATATGCCGGGGAGGATGCAGATGCTGCTGGTGGCTTTGCACACCAGGGTATGTTTGCGCTGGTAGACCAGGAAGGTTATATAAGGTCGAGAAAGGATCAATTTGGGAATCCAATGATCTACTACCGGGGTTCAGTTGAAAAAAACAAAAGCGTGGCCAGGGGAGAGGAAGAGCCGCAGATAGAAATATTAATTGAAGATATAAATAAATTACTGTGAAGACAGCTTTAAAAAGTTCAGATAAAGTAGCGGTGCCGGTGATCATTGCCTTGTCTATTGCCGTTCCTGTAATCGTACTGGTGCTTATGTTGCTACCGGAACGATATAATATTTTTGGTACAGATCCCATGACTTTCCCAATGTTTCATGGTATCCTTAATTTTCTAACGGCGATCTTATTGATTGTTGGTTATTTCTTTATGAAGGCTGAAAAATATATTCAGCATAGAAACACCATGATCGCGGCATTCGGTCTTTCAGCGATTTTCCTGGTTAGTTACGTGCTTTCTAAAATAAGTAATGAGCCGGTTCCTTATGGGGGTGAGGGAATGCTTAGATATGTATATTTTTTTATTCTTATTACCCATATTGTATTATCAGGGATTATCGTGCCCCTGGTATTGTTTACCATGTATAGAGGTTTAAGTGGGGAGTATAGTAAGCACGCCAAAATTGCGAGGTGGACCTTCCCTATTTGGTTGTATGTTGCTGTTACCGGAGTTTTGGTATTTTTATTTATGATGCCTTATTATTAAAACACGATATAATTGGTTAATTTTGAGTTGT
>JBFIMP010000054.1:0-13147 GCA_041611635.1 Christiangramia sp. | reverse complement strand
ATTATGGTTGCAACTACGGTAATTGAAGTTGGAGTAAACGTTCCCAATGCCAGTGTGATGATCATTGAAAGTGCCGAAAGATTCGGGCTCTCCCAGTTACACCAATTACGCGGACGTGTTGGCCGTGGTGCCGAACAAAGTTTCTGTATTCTCATGACAGGTCATAAATTATCTAATGATAGTAAAACCAGGCTTGAGACCATGACCGCTACTAATGATGGTTTCGAGATCGCTGAGGTAGACCTTAAATTAAGAGGACCTGGAGACTTGATGGGAACCCAGCAAAGCGGTGTGCTTAATCTTAAAATAGCCGATATAGTGAAGGATAATTCCATACTTCAGTCAGCTAGATACTACGCTACAAGAATTTTAAAAGAAGATCCAAACCTTACTAAACAGAACAACCTCGTTGTAAAAAATGCCTACTCCAGACTTGTAAAAAACAAAACTATCTGGAATTACATTAGCTAAACAACAAACTTACTTACAGCAACTTACGCCACTCATCGATGAATTATATTCTAATATCGAAAATTTGAGACTATCTATAGGGGAAATCCCCCGTTTGTGTAAATTGATCTTCCTATTTTTTTAAAAGTCAATCAATTATGAAGAAATTTATATATTTTATTTTCGGTCTCGGCATTTTATACGCTTGTAGTATAGACACTCTTGTCACTGAGCAAATAAGCACTACAGATGCAAAATCATTTGTAAATGCTCCAGAAGAAATCTCTATGAAAAATGATATCGTAAAAAATCGAATAGAGGGAGATGCACCACATTTGTTTGAATAAATATTGCGTGGGAAACAATTAGAATATAAACCCTATGAAAAACAACTAAAAAGAATAGGTTACGGGTAAAAATTAGAGAGGTGGATTCACCTCTTTTTTTATTCAAAAAGGTTCTCACAAAATTATTTTTCAGATTATGACAAAACCATTCGTAATACTATCTTTGCTGCCTGAAAAAGATTATTCATGAAGATTTCATATAACTGGCTGCAACAGTTCATTAAACTACCTGAAAACGCTGAAAAAACCGGCGAATTACTAACAGATCTAGGTCTTGAAGTGGAAGGAATAAACAGCTTCCAGAGTGTAAAAGGCGGATTAAATGGTATAGTGGTTGGACACGTACTTAGTTGCGAAGCTCATCCTAATGCAGACAGGCTTCAGCTAACCAAGGTTAATATTGGCAATGGTGAAGAAGTACAGATCGTTTGCGGAGCTCCTAATATTGGTGCCGGTCAGAAAGTTCCGGTGGCAACTATTGGAACAGTTTTATATGATGAAAAAGGCGAAAGCTGGGAGATCAAAAAAGGAAAAATCCGCGGTGAGGTTAGTTACGGAATGATCTGTTCAGAAAAAGAATTAGGCCTGGGAGAAAGCCATGAAGGTATTATGGTAATGAATAACGAACTTGTTCCCGGTACTCCTGTAGCTAAAATTTTTGAAATTGAAAATGATGAGGTTTTTGAAATAGGCCTTACGCCAAACCGTGCCGATGCAATGAGTCACTGGGGTGTTGCCAGGGACCTAAAAGCTGGTTACCAGCAACAGGGAAAAAACCTGGAGTTAATTACACCGTCTGTAAGTAGTTTCCATGTTGATAATCGCAGTCTAAAGATCCAGATCAAGGTTGATGATTCTAACCTTGCTCCAAGATATTGCGGAGTTACTTTATCTAAAGTAAAAGTTGGAGAATCTCCAAAATGGCTTCAAAACAGGTTGAAAGCTATTGGGCTTACTCCGAAAAACAACGTGGTAGATGCCACTAATTTCGTGATGCACGAACTGGGACAACCACTTCACGCTTTCGATGCTGGAAAGATTGCCGGTAATGAGATCAACGTAAAAACCTTAAAAGCTGGAACCAAATTCACCACTTTAGATGAGGTGGAAAGAGAACTTCATGAAGAAGATCTTATGATCTGTGATGCTGAAAAACCGCTTTGTATAGCTGGTGTTTTTGGCGGGATTGGTAGCGGCGTTACCGAGGCTACCACTCAGGTATTTCTAGAAAGCGCATATTTTAATCCGGTAAGTGTTCGAAAGACGGCTAAAAGACATGCTATAAATACCGATGCTTCATTCAGGTTCGAAAGAGGTATAGACATCAATTCTGTTGAATACGCTTTAAAAAGAGCCGCCTTATTGATTTCTGAGATCTCTGGAGGAGAGATCACCAGCGATATAGATGATCTATATTTCAAAAAGATCGAGGATTTCCAGGTATTCTTAACCTTTGAAAAAGTAAATAAACTCATTGGGGAAAACCTGGAAGAAGAAACTATTAAATCTATCCTAGCTTCCCTGGATATTAGAGTGAACAACGTTACCGAAACCGGTATGGGACTTACCATCCCATCTTTCCGCGTGGACGTTCAGCGTGAATCTGATGTGATCGAAGAAATCCTGAGGGTATATGGATATAACAATATAAAATTTGGAGATAAATTAAGCCTTTCTGTGGCGAACTCTTCAAAATTCGAAGATTACAAGATTCAGAATCTTATAGCGGGACAATTAATTGGCCAGGGCTTTTATGAAACCATGGCAAATTCTCTAACAACCGCGAGCTATAACAAATTAAGCGAAGAGCTTAAGGATGAATACCAGGTAGAAATGCTTAATCCTTTAAGCCAGGATCTCTCTGTTCTTAGACAGACCATGTTATTCTCTGGCCTGGAAGCTATCAGTTACAATATTAACAGAAAGCGAAGCAATATCAGGATCTTTGAATTTGGTAAAACATATCATTCTTACGTAAGCGGAAGAGAAGAGAATAAGCATTTAAGTTTATTCATTACTGGTGAAAAGACCGCTGAAAGCTGGAATGTCGCTACCGGAAACGGAAATTTCTTTTATTTAAAAGGAGTGATCAACTCTATTTTTGAGAAGCTAGGCATTAAAGATCTGAAAGCTAAATCTGCTAAAAGCGATATATTTTCTGAAGGTATACAACTGAGTAGTAAAAAAGCTAAGCTTGTTGAATTTGGAGTTGTCAAGAATTCTATCCTTAAGAAAACGGATATCGACCAGGAAGTGATCTATGCAGATTTCAACTGGGATGAGGTGATAGAATTGACCAAAGAGCAGAAAACGAGCTTTACCTCTATCCCTAAATATCCAAGTGTAAGGAGAGATTTTGCTTTATTACTGGATGAATCGGTTACTTACGAAGAAATCGAACAAATAGCCAGACAAACTGAAAAGAAAATGCTTACCAGTGTAAACCTTTTTGATGTTTACCAGGGCAAGAACCTGCCTGAAGGCAAAAAAAGTTATGCGGTTAGCTTTGTATTCCAGGACGAACATAAAACACTTACCGATAAACAGGTAGACAAAATGATGAATAAGCTTCAGCATAGATTCGAGAAAGAACTCAAAGCTGAATTGAGATAAATAAAAAACCGTGTGAATATTCACACGGTTTTTTTATTACCCAGAAGGACTAGAATTGGTCTTTGAAGATCTTATCTATATACTGTCTTATTTCCCTATCCAATCTTTTTGTACCAATAGCTTCGCTGGAAGTACCCCTCCATAAGATCTCATTGGTCCTTCTATCTATTAAGTCTATAGCCACGGTTCTTTCTTTGTAAGGCACCTGTTTTACTCTGGGGCCGTTTAATCTTTGAACGGTAAAGTAATTATCATACATATAGTCCTTGTAGTAGGGTCCTACATAATAACCAGGACGGTAATAAGCATAATTAGTATATACGGGGTTTGCATTTACCGTTATTTTCTCATCGAACATGGCATGATAATGCACCAGGACATCGGGATTCTTGCGATCCAGTACAAAACCATTTTCACGCATGTTGGCATTTATAGTTTCAACAATAGTGGTTTGAATTTCTTCATTATTAAAATCACGATCTATAATCGTATCCTTGTTAGGCAGGTAAGCATAAGACTCGTATGATTTTAATTTCTTAAGGTCATCTTTAGACGTTGGTCCGCTGGATCCGCATGAAGCCAATAAGATCCCGGCCAGAATCATTATAGAATTAAATTTCAAAAATCTCATAGTAATAATTTTTTCTTTTTTTTTAAAGTAACCCGAAAGTAACAGAATGAAAAAAAACCTAAGGTTATTTGACTTTTATTTAACTAGAAAAAGCGGCTATAAGCCGCTTTTCATAAATTCTGTTTAAAATTTGTTTCTACCTATGGTAAAACAACAGTGTCTATAACATGAATCACTCCATTAGACTGGTTCACATCAGCAATAGTTACCGTCGCTACATTACCAGAAGCATCTTTTAGTTTTACCTTATCACCATCTAACATAGCATGTACTTCTGCTCCGTTAACCGTAGTAAAAGTTGCTTTGCCATTTCCTTTTTTAATTGCAGCAACTATATCTGCAGCTTTAAAATCACCGGCAAGGACGTGGTAGGTCAAAACAGCCTGTAATTTTTTCTGATTCTCTTCTTTCAAAAGAGTTTCTACAGTTCCGGCTGGCAAGGCTTCGAAAGCTTTATTTGTTGGAGCAAATACGGTAAATGGACCTTCGCTAGAAAGCACATCAACAAGTCCGGCAGCCTTAACAGCGGCAACTAAGGTTGTGTGATCCTTTGAATTAACCGCGTTCTCCACGATATTCTTAGAAGGATACATCTCTGCCCCTCCTACCATTTTTACATTCTGTCCAATTGCTGCCGTTCCTATCATTAGAAACATACTTAGCAGGGTAAAAAGTTTTAGCGTTTTCATAATTTAAGTTTAATTATTTATATAGAAAATTACGATGAAGCGTCTTAGACGGTTTTTAAAATCACCCCAATTAGTATAGAATTAACATCTGTACATGTGAAAAACATTCGCTTAAACCTTCATTTTAAGATAATTGCAATTGTTATTCTAAGCATTATTTTCTACTTTAGTATTGCTAAAGAAAAAGAAAATGATGCTGAGATTTCCCCGTACCAATGTAGAATTCCAACTCCTTAAAGTCCGAAACAAAAGATCAACAGAAGCGCAAATTCTTAAACAAGTGGATCTTATTTTTGCAGAGGCAGGAAAGAAAGACGAAGCTGTCCTTAAGGAAATAAAGAAGGGAGATAGCATTAATTATAATGACTTTGATCCAGATCTTCTGGAAACCAACAGGATTTTCCACCTTTCAGACATATACGAAATCTGTGTGGACTATAGATTGCGATTCCTGGATTCTAAATACTTTAAATCTCAGATTCCATATGAAGCTCTTATGGAAATAAAACGTTTGGAAAAAAATCATCAGACCACCCTGAAAGGTTTTAAAATAGTAGCCCCTTCCAAACTATTTAAGCTGGAGAATGCAGATGATCCCTTATTGTTTGCTCCAATTGGTAATGATTACTATTATCTGGTGCATAAATGGGGGAATGACCTACATCCATTTCGAAAAATGTTGATGTGGCCTTTTAAAACTCTTGAAAACTTTATCCTACTGCTACTTGCCATAAGTTTTCTAACTGCATTGCTGGTCCCCGAAGGTATGTTCAGCCAGCAGCAATCTGCAACGGAGTTTTTTATGATTTTCTTCTTCATATTTAAATGGTTTGCAGGCCTTGCTATATTTTATGGCTTTAAAATGGGTAAAAACTTCAGTACAGAGATCTGGGACAGCAAGTTCTACAACGCCTAGAAAGTTAATTTCAGTCTAAATTGTTAAAATGGCAGCTTCCTTATTCGTAATTTAGAGGGATAAACTTTAAGTAATGAGTGAAGACATCAGTTATAAAAGGGTCTATACCGGACCCGAAACCAACGTACAATATTTACAGGAATTATTCGAAAAGGAAGGGATACACTCCAGAGTTCGAAATGATTTTGACTCGGGACTAAGAGCCGGTTTTGGTGGAGGCTTACCTGGACAGGTATTGCTGTTCGTTCTGGAAAAAGAATATGACCTGGCCCTGAGGATCGCCAAGCAAACCTTTCCAAAAGATTTTGATAATGAATAACGAAGAGCTTAATAACGGCGATACCGGTTTACAAAGAAATAAATGGAACCTCATCCTGGGAATATTATTTCTTGGATATGGTAGTTTTAGACTCTATCAAAAACTTCAAATGGGCGAAACAGACGCATTCGGCATATTGCTGGCTGTAGGTTTTATAGGTTTTGGTATTTATGACCTCTGGAAATATTATAAAGGCGTATAAGTAATTTAAAGCAAAAAACTCCCGGCGAAATGGGAGCTTTTTGTTTTATTAAAAAATTTAAAATTTTTCTTCTACCATTTAATGATCGCACTCCCCCAGGTGAACCCACTACCAAAAGCGGCAAGCACCACATTATCTCCTTCTTTTATCTTCCCTTCTTCCCAGGCCTCAGTTAAGGCGATTGGTATGGAAGCTGCGGTGGTATTTCCATATCTCTGGATATTATTATAAACCTGATCATCCTTTAGCTTGAATTTCTGCTGAACAAACTGAGATATTCTTAGGTTAGCCTGGTGCGGTATAAGCATATCTATATCTGAAACTTCCAGTCCATTTGCCTGCAATCCTTCGTTTATAACTTCTGAAAAACGTTGAATCGCGTTTTTGAATACGAACTGTCCATTCATATAAGGATAATATGGTATGTCATCACCCTGTGGATTTTCAGCAATAATCTCTGGCACCCAATGCTCTGTACTTGGTCCTTTTAAGGATAATTCTAGAGCATGCTTACCTTCAGAATGTAAATGCGTAGATAAGATGCCCTCTCCGTTGTGATCGCTTCTGGTAAGAACTGCTGCTCCTGCTCCATCACCAAAGATCACAGAAACGGAACGACCCCTGGTTGTGAAATCAAGACCTCCACTATGGTTCTCACTTCCTATCAACAAAACATTCTTATACATCCCTGTTTTAATAAACTGGTCTGCCACAGACATACCGTATATAAAACCGCTACACTGGTTACGTACATCCAGTGCTGGGCACGTGTCTATTTCCAGCATTTCCTGAACCTGAACACCACATCCAGGGAAATAATAGTCTGGACTCAGGGTTGCAAAAACGATAAGATCTATATCATCTTTAGAAATACCCGCACGTTCTATAGCGATTTTAGCTGCCTTGACGCCCATGATGGCGGTAGTATTGCCGTCACCTTTTTTAATATGTCTTCGTTCTTTAATTCCTGTACGTTCAGTGATCCATTCGTCATTAGTCTCCATCATTTTGGATAGGTCATCATTAGTGACAACGTTTTCCGGAACATATTTTCCTAATCCTGCAATTTTTGTCTGATACATGGACGATAATTATGATATTAAAAATTATTCTTATTAAATTTAAGCAAATTGTAAAAAAACGGGCTCGCAATATAATAAACATTAACATTGATTCCGTTTTTGCTATCCTTAAAGTTTCAATTAAAATTTAATTTATGAACCGAGTTTTTATTTGCCTTTCGGCCTTATTCCTATTTTATTCAGGATTAGTCGCCCAGGAGAACCTGGATTACCAAAAACCACCCAAAGAAATCCTTGATCTAATTGACGTCCCTCTTGCTCCTACAACAATTATAGACAGTGATGCAGAAATGATGGTCTTTCTTTACCGTGATCAATTCAAGAGTATTGCAGAATTAAGTGAGGAAGAAATGAGATTGGGAGGTCTTCGCATCAATCCTGTTACTAATATTAATAGCAGAGCCAGGTATTATAATGATCTTAAGGTAAAACCTGTAAATGGTAATTCCCCTAAAGATGTTATGGGGCTACCTGAATCTCCCCGTCTCACAAATTTTACCTGGTCTCCAGATGAATCTATGATCGCTTTCACCCATACTACCAATGAAGGTGTAGAACTTTGGATGTTAGATGTGAAAGCTGCCAGCGCAAAAAAGCTTACAGAAGCCAGAATAAATGCAAATATGAGAAGTACCGTGAACTGGTTCAGAGACAATTCTGCGTTGCTGGTTACCATGCTTCCGTCTGACAGGAAAAAACTAATCGATACTGAAACTTCGGTTCCATCGGGACCAACTGTCTCGGTAAGTGATGGTAAAGAAGCTCAGAACAGAACCTACCAGGATTTGCTGAAAAACCCGAATGATGAATACAATTTTGAGCAGCTTGCAAAATCTGAACTGGTAAAAGTTAGCCTGGATGGAAAAATCACCAAATGGATGGCTCCAAAAATGTATAGCGATATCTCTTTTTCACCAGATGGGAATTATGTGATGGTCACCAATATTAAAAAGCCTTTTTCATATCTAGTACCTTATTACAGATTTCCTTCAGAAACCAATATTTATGACGCTGAAGGTAAACTTGTAAACAAGATCAACGAAGTTCCCTTAATTGAAGATCTTCCAAAAGGTTTTATGGCCGAACGTGAAGGAAAAAGAGATTTTACCTGGCGTGATGATCAACCTGCAACACTGGTATATGTAAAAGCACTTGATGGAGGAGATCCTGAAGTAGAGGCTGAATACAGAGATGAATTTTTCCAGATAGAAGCTCCGTTCAATAATGACGGGAGATCTTTGATTAAGGTAAAAAACAGAGGTAGCAGAATTTTATGGGGAGGAAAGAATATAGCAATTGCCTCAGATTACTGGTGGAATACAAGAAATACGAAAACCTATGTTTTTGATCCGTCTAAACCATCTAAAAAACCTAAGATCATTTTTGACAGGAACTACCAGGATGTTTATAGTGATCCAGGAAGCTTTGTAACTAAAAAGAATAAATTTGGGAAAAATGTTCTCAACCTGGATAAGAAAAACGCCTTCCTTTTAGGTTCAGGTTATACTGAAGAAGGTCAGTTCCCTTTCGTGGACAAAATTGATCTTGAAGATGGCAAAACCAAAAGACTTTATCAATCTGAATTCAAAGATAAAAAGGAAACTTTGGTGGAAGCCCTGGATATGAAAAAAGGAGAGATCCTGGTACGTATAGAATCTTCCACAGAATATCCTAATTATTTCATCCGGAATATCAATTCAAAAAATAGCGTAACGCAGATCACTTCATTTGAAAATCCATTTAAAAGTCTGGAAGATGTAAGCAAGGAAGTGATTACGTATAAAAGGGAAGATGGATTGGAGTTGAATGCCACGCTTTATCTACCTGCGGGTTATGATAAAGAGAACCCGGAAAAGCTTCCCATGTTCATGTGGGCTTACCCACGTGAATTCAAGGATAAAAATTCGGCATCTCAAAACACTTCGAATGCCAATGATTTCACCTATCCATATTACGGGTCACCTATTTATTGGGTAAATCGCGGATTTGTAGTTTTAGATGATGCATCTTTTCCCATAGTTGGAGAAGGAGATGAAGAACCAAATGACAGCTTTAGAAAACAATTGGTATCCAATGCCAAGGCGGCAATAGACGCAGTTGATGAAATGGGATATGTTGACCGCGATCGCGTTGCCGTTGGCGGACACAGCTATGGGGCATTCATGACCGCTAATCTTTTATCGCATTCAGATCTTTTTGCAGCCGGAATAGCGCGAAGTGGTGCTTACAACAGGACGCTTACCCCGTTTGGATTCCAAAGTGAGGAAAGAAGTTACTGGGAAGCTCCAGATGTATATTACAGGATGTCACCATTTATGCATACAGATAAAATGAAAACTCCGTTACTGCTTATACATGGAGAAGCAGATAATAATTCTGGAACCTATCCTATGCAAAGTGAACGTTACTTTAATGCTCTAAAAGGTCTTGGAGCTACGGCGAGACTGGTTATGCTGCCAAAAGAAAGTCATGGCTACAGCGCAAAAGAATCTGTGCTGCACGTACTGTGGGAACAGGACCAATGGCTGGAAAAATATGTAAAGAACAAAAAAGACATGGAGGCAAAAGATGATAAATCTCAAGATGCTCCAGGTAAATAAGCTTACTTAGCAATAATGAAAAATCCCCGGTCTTTGCCGGGGATTTTTTTCATAAAATAAGGAAGCGCAATCGATTGGGATCAACTACGCTTCCTAACAACCTAACCAATAAATCAACCATTAGAGATACACTCTAAAATTTTGAATATCTACTTTCGCTTTAAGATCATGTAATAGATTGTAAAGGCCAAAAAAGGTCCTACTCATATAGAGAAAATGTCTGCTTCCTCTATTTCCATTCATTCTTCGTAATTCAGGGTCTTTCGAATATTTTTCACTTAGTTCAGTAAGATGTTTCCAAAATTGTTCATCGGTAAAATCAAATTTTTCAGATTGATATGGGGTTGAGAACATGGTAAACATCTCATGAAACATATCTGAAAAGAACTCTTTTTCTTTTTCCGAATCATTTTCATTCAGAATTTCAAGCTCATAGAGTTTTTTATAAAAGAATTCTTTATCATTTAAATTTTCTCTGTTCGTTAAGGAGAAATAGGGCTCATAAAAATCTTCAGGTATCTGTTTGATACAACCGAAGTCTATCGCAATAAGATTTTCGTTTTTATCTACGAGAAAGTTTCCAGGATGTGGATCTGCGTGTACCTGTTTTAATCCGTGGATCTGGAACATGTAAAAATCCCAAAGTGCCTGTCCTATTTTATTGGCCAGCTCCTCATCTTCATTTTGCTTTGCAAAATCGCTTAGGTGGATACCATCCATCCAGTCCATAGTAATTATACGTTCACTGGAAAGATCTTCATAATATTTAGGAAATCTGAGATTCGGAATATGTGATGAAGCATTAGAAATCTCTTTACTTTGTTTCACTTCCAGTATATAATCTGTTTCTTCCAATAATTTTCCTTCGACTTCCTTAAAATATTTTTCAGAATCTTTTGAAGATAAATTGAACATTTTAAGGGCTATTGGTTTAACCATAGCAAGATCTGAACTGATACTGTCTGCAACCCCCGGATATTGGATTTTCACAGCAAGTTTTTTCCCATCTTTTGTGGCCTTATGCACCTGTCCGATGCTGGCCGCATTTACCGACTGGGCTGCAAACGTATCATATAGATCTTCCGGATATTCTCCGTGGTATTTTTTAAATGTCTTTCTCACTAATGGAGCAGATAATGGTGGAACACTAAACTGCGCCAAACTGAACTTTTCAACATATGCTCCTGGCAACAGGTTTTTTTCCATTGATAGCATTTGCGCTACCTTAAGAGCACTCCCTTTTAAACTCTTCAAGCCATCATATATATCTGAAGCATTATCCTCATCCAGTTCATCTCTGGTCAATTCAGGATTAAAGGCTTTCTTCCCATAATATTTAAGGTAATTTCCACCAATTTTCACTCCCGTGGAAACCAGTTTCCCGGTCCTGCCTATTTTTCCTGTTGGTATTTTATCTATGGTTTTCATCTATCTTTCACTTTTGGCTTAAGCCATTCTTTCATTCCACAGAAATTTCCCAAAATCCACCACTCTTTCCAATGGAGTGTTGTCAAATAGATCAAATACCGTGTTTACCGATTTTTCTATCGCTATATCTGTACTTTCAAATGCCGGAGAATTATCATCCATCCAGAATTTAAGTAAGAATAAAAATTGTACCCATACCCCTTCAGAAAAAATCATTTCATTCTGCTGAAATAATTTCAGAGATTTCTCTCTGTTACCATCCTGTATAAGAGTTTTAGCGTAACTTTTGATTTTCTTTCTTAAATTTTTCAATTGGTCCAATCCTTTTAAAGACTGTCCGTGTTCATTAAGTACGTAAAGAACGTAACTTCGGTTTGCTGTTAGCACCTCAAAAAATGTGTAAAAAAAAGTAAGAAGCTTTTCGCGATTATCGAAAGTAGCGTACTCTTTGGACTTTTCCATTAGACTCACACTATTCTCAAAAAATTTATCCCAAATAGCTTTTCTTAAGCCTTCAAAACTTCCAAAGTGCTTGTAAAAATCAGCTTCGGTCATTTCATTGTCCTTGGCAAATTTGTAAACACTTCTAGGTGTCTTTTCATGCTCAAGTACATAATCCATATATATAGCGATTAGTTTATCTGCATTTGGAGCTTTCTTTACTTTCTTATTTCCTGATGTCTTTGCCATAACTTTTAATTCTGATATAAATTTACAACTTTGTTTAATTTTTTCACTTAAAGTTTAAACAAAATATTGTTAAAAATTTCACTTGTCATTGAAAACTAGGTTTTTAGACGCAAAAGACAGATGTGAATTACATTTCGTGTCAGTTTGACAGCAATTCATTATTGGTATTTTTTTTGAAATCAGGAGAGTGAATCAAAATTTAAAACTATAAATATGGCAACCGGAAAAATAAATGTATCTGTTGAAAACATTTTTCCGCTCATCAAGAAGTTTTTATACAGTGATCATGAAATCTTTTTGAGGGAGCTTATTTCAAATGCAACCGATGCGACTCTTAAACTTAAACACCTAAGCAGCCTTGGCGAAGCCAACGTAGACTATGGTAACCCTGTGATCGAAGTGAAGATTGATAAAGACAATAACACACTTCACATTACAGATCAGGGAATTGGTATGACCAGAGAAGAAGTAGAAAAGTATATTAACGAAGTTGCTTTTTCTGGGGCTGAGGAGTTCTTACATAAATATAAAGATTCCGCCAAAGACAGTGGGATTATCGGTCATTTTGGCCTTGGATTCTATTCTGCCTTTATGGTAGCGAATAAAGTAGAGATCCGTACGAAATCTCACAAAGATGAACCAGCTGCTCATTGGGTATGTGAAGGTACTACAGAATTTACTTTAGAAGAAGGAGATAAAAAAGAGCATGGTACCGAGGTTATTCTTCATATTAATGAAGACGACAAAGAGTTTCTTGAAGAGAATCGTATCCAGGAACTATTGGTGAAGTATAACAAGTTTATGCCGATCCCGATCAAATTTGGTACGAAAGAAGAAACTCTTCCGCTTCCAGAGGATGCCAAGGAAGATGCTAAACCGGAGACCAAGACCGTTGATAATATCATCAACAACCCGGAACCGGCGTGGACCAAGCAGCCTACAGATCTTGAGGAAAAAGATTATAATGAGTTCTATCGAGAATTGTATCCTATGCAATTCGAGGAACCATTATTCCATATTCACCTAAATGTTGACTATCCTTTCAACCTAACGGGAATTCTTTACTTCCCAAGAATGGCCCAGGATATGAACATTCAGAAGGATAAAATTCAGCTTTATCAAAACCAGGTTTTTGTAACCGATAATGTTGAAGGTATAGTACCTGAATTCCTTACTATGT
>JBFIMP010000053.1:0-13222 GCA_041611635.1 Christiangramia sp. | reverse complement strand
TTTTTTCCACTGACTTCAAAATTCCATCGACATCAAGACCCGGCGTTAATTCGATCTTATTTTTACTCATAAAGTAAGAAGGATATTCATTTCTTATTTTGGATACCTTTTTACCATTTTCAGCTAAATAGGTAAGAAAAAGAGCTGAACCTACAAGGCTATCCCGTCCATAATGAGCTTCGGGATAGATAATTCCACCATTCCCTTCACCTCCTATGATTGCATCATTATCTTTCATTAGCTGTACTACGTTCACTTCTCCAACAGCACTAGCAGAGTATGTTCCATTGTGCTTTTCAGTTATATCACGTAGCGCTCTCGAGGACGATAAATTACTTACCGTGTTTCCCGGAGTTTTGGAAAGCACATAATCTGCACAGGCCACAAGGGTATATTCCTCTCCGAACATTTCGCCGTTCTCATCGATAAAGGCGAGCCTGTCTACATCTGGATCTACCACTATTCCAAAATCTGCTTTCTCTTTCTTTACTAATGCGCAAATATCACTTAAATGCTCTTTTAAAGGTTCCGGATTATGCGGAAAATGACCATTTGGTTCACAATAAAGCTCAATGACCTCAACTCCCATACGCTTAAGCAAAGCCGGGATCGCAATACCACCTGTAGAATTCACTGCATCTACCACTACCTTTAAGTTGGCTTTGTCCACTTCATCTGCATCAACAAGCTTAAGTTTTAAAACTTCATCTATATGCTTTTCAATATAATCGTCAATTACTGAAATTTCACCCAGCTCATCCACTTCAGAAAAATTAAAGCCTTCTTTTTCTGCGATCTCCAGAATACTAGCTCCTGCTGCACCATCTAAAAACTCACCTTTACTGTTCAATAGTTTAAGGGCATTCCATTGTTTAGGATTATGACTTGCCGTTAGGATTATTCCTCCATCTGCTTTTTCCAAAGGAACCGCAACCTCTACCGTTGGGGTGGTAGACAATCCCAGGTCTATGACATCGATGCCAAGACCGGTTAGCGTATTCATAGTGAGTTCCTGTATCATTTTTCCGGAAATTCTGGCATCCCTGCCAACTACCACCTTCAGTTTATTCTTAGCTGAATGTTCTTTGAGCCAGGTACCATATGCCGCAGCAAACTTTACCGTATCCACGGGAGTTAAATTCTCTCCTGTTTTTCCTCCAATTGTTCCTCTTATACCGGAAATAGATTTTATTAACGTCATTCGTCTATTTAATATTTATACAATGCTTTTATCTATAAAATCCAGGGATTTCAAGATTTCACAAATATACATGGCTAGCCTCCTACTCTCCAAAACTTAACAAAGATTAACCCTCCAAAAGTTTAATTTGTATCTTCCCAAAATGAATTTTCTAGCACATATTTATCTCTCTGGTGACAATGATCAAATTAGGATCGGTAATTTTATGGCAGACTCTATAAAGGGGAAAAAGTACCTGAAATATTCCAAAGATCTGCAAAAAGGTATTGTGCTGCATAGAGCCATTGATTATTATACAGACACACATCCCGTTTTCAGGCAAAGTACACAAAGGCTATTTTCAAAATACAGCCATTATAGCGGAGTTATAGTAGATATTTTTTACGATCATTTTCTGGCTGCTAACTGGAAAAATTACTCTGAAGTGCCATTAGAAAAATACAGCCTTGATTTCTACAAACTGCTAAATGAAAATTTCCAAGTACTGCCGGGAAGAGTTAAAAATTTTCTACCCTATATGATAAATGACAACTGGCTCCTGAGTTACTCCAGTATAGATGGGATAGAAAAAGTTCTCTCAGGAATGAATAGAAGAACCGGGGAAAAATCCAAAATGAATGAAGCCACCAGAGAACTAATGGAGTATTATCCTGAATTTAAAGCCGAATTCGAAAACTTTTTTGAGGACATCATCCTGTTTTCAAAAGAAAAATTGAAAGAATTAAATACGAAATAAAAAGACCGGCCATAGCCGGTCTTTTTATAGAATCAGGTAACATGTGTTATTTTACAAATCTCCATCTACCATTAATCAATTCTACTTCCTTAAGGTTTTTTCCTTTTTCTACCCACCAGGTATCATCCTTTCTTAGTACCATCACACCTTCAATGACATACCACTCGCCATTAATATATTCTGGCTCAGGATTAGTTGGTTCAGGCTCGGTAGGCTCAGGCTCTGTAGGCTCAGGTTCGGTTGGTTCCGGCTCGGTTGGTTCCGGCTCTGGAACTGCCCCCGGATACATTACCTGAATACCTTCAAGATCTCCATTAGAAAGTTGAGATCTTTGCACTGAATACGTTGAACCATCTTTTCTTGTAATGGTAGGTTGACCATTCGCAGAAAATGAATAAGAACTATACATCATTATAGAACCAAGGTCCAGCCCTGCCGTATATTCTGCTCCATCCCAACCAGCTTGTTCATAGGTATAAAAGTTATGTTCTCTCCCAGCCTGGATATTATCAAAATGTACCGTTATCGTTTGATCACGATCTGCACGGCTTTGCTCGTGCCACAAGCCTACTGCATGCCCTATCTCATGGATAGTATTCCCCGTAGAACAAGCGTCGGCTAAAGTGATAGGTTGTCTCCCGCCTATCATTCCCACGTAGGAAGAACACCCTCCACCTGGAGTGAAATACACATAATTAGATTCTGAGGTTCTTCTAACGAATTTTACAGCGGTATTAGATTCCCAATGATTAATGGCATCTGTTACCCGTTGCTGATTTGGCAATGCTGGATCGATTTCATAAAAAACAGTATTGTCTGGCCAGAAGAATTTTGTGCGGCCAACACTTTTATTTACAGAATTAATGTCTGCATCTGCTTCCAGAACTAAATCTACCGGACTTTTGGAAACATTATTTTCAGACAGAAAAATATCTCCCTGGTATACGTATTTCCCATTAAGTTCTTCTACGGCAAGTTTTTTACCAGCAAAGTAAATATCTGAAACTACACCTTCCTCACCTGGAAAAGCTACTTCAGTAAAATCATCTTTAAAAAAAGATTGAACTTCATTTTCAGAATCAATAGATCCTGATACTTTTTCTTCACTACAGGCCAGGAGACCTAGTAATGGAATTGCTAAAAGGTACTTTAGATTTTTCATAAGTAAGATTTAAAGTTGAACATGGCAGATGTAAATAGATCGGGGCTAATTATCACTGCGAATTAAATAAAGTTATTTATCGTTGATAAAGGTATTTTATCGATTCTGTAAAAATACCTGAATCAGCATTGTTAAAATTTTAACTGTGTATTTATTCCACATTTAATGTGGTATTAACATTTTATTTACACATAAAAAACCCGGCTACTTTTTTAAAGTCAGCCGAGTTGGTTTTTCATGGAATTAGGCCCACTCCCAATTACCATTTACTAATCTAACGCCTTTCCAACCATACCTGGTTTGGAACCACCATTGATCGTAATATCTAAGGACGGTCACACCAGCGATGGTATAATACTCCCCATTTATGTAATTTCCTCCGGTTTCACTTCCACCAGAAGGATACATAGCGTTTGCACCCTGAATATCTCCTTCTGAAAGGCCGCTTCTCTGAGCACTATATAAAGATCCATCTTTTCTAGTTATTGTTGGCTCTCCATTCTTTGAAAAGGAATAAGGACTATACATCATTATAGAACCAAAGTCCAGATTGGTTGTAAATTCGTCGCCATCGTATCCCGCACTAGCGTAAGTCTGGAAGTTATATTCACGACCATCCTGTATATTTTCAAAATGAACGGTTATATGATTATCCCTATCTACACGACTTTGTTCGTGCCATAGACCAATAGCATGCCCTATCTCGTGAATTGTATTACCAGTTGAACAGGCTGAAGCTAAAGTTATATTTTGCTTTCCTCCAATCATTCCCACATAAGAAGAACAACCAGATCCCGGAGTAAAATAAATATAATTTGATTGTCCAGAACGTTTTACGAACTCAAGGTTTGTATTAGCTTCCCAGTGGCTTAAAGCATCATATACGCGATTCTTATCTGGAAGACTACCATCAATATCATAGTATACAATATTGTCTGTCCAGTACGCCGATGTACGACCAACACTTTTATTTATCGGTGCCTTTCCTTTATCATATATTACCTGAACCGGATTTTTTGTAGCCTTAGACTTTGGAATAATAATATCCCCCTGATAAATATACTTACCGTTTACGCTTTCCACGGGCATTTTTAAACCTGTATAGTAAATATCTGATACGGTTCCATAATCATCAGGAAAAGCAATTTCCGTTATATCATCTTTGAAAGTTTTTGCATGAGTTTGGGTCTCATTTTCAGTTTCAATCTGATCGGAAACTGGATCTTCGCTACATGCCATAAATGCAAGAAATGGTAATACGAAGACAAATTTCATTTTTCTCATAAGTAGGTCTTTTGTTTTTATGTATTTAAATTGTTCTTATTTTTTTAATTCGGTCAGTGATTTACAAAGTCTGTTCCAAAAATTTTAACTAAATATTCAGTTAAATTTTTAACAATCAATTTCTTACAAATTTTTAAATCCAGTTCATAATTCAATATTTTATGATGAATTTTCAAACTCATATGATCTTAATTAAGAACGATGAAACACCTAACGATTGGGGCATTCTTTAAAACTTTTAGAAGGCATTTCCTACATGTATATCACTATTCCTCAGCATCTAACATATAAATATTTTTATTTCACTAGTAAGCAATTTTAATTTTTTACAAAAAAAAGCTGTCCGGAAAAATCCGGACAGCTCCACACATTCCACAATGGAATGAGTATATAACCCGCAAAATTAGTCACCCCCCGGTCAAATAATTCAGTCGGGTTAATACTTTATCATTATTCTCTAGGTTGAAGGACATATGTTCATTTTTATTTGAACATTTTCTTGAGTCCCATATGAACCTTCAAATATTACTTCATCTCCTCCCGAAGGATCAGTAATTCCAAGATCAATAAAACATTTCTCAGTTCCATCATCGATAATGATTCCGATATCATCTACCAGATATCCAATTCCTGTGATATCATATAAAACAACCACGTCTCCTTCCACAATAGAAATAGTTATTGCTCCAACTACCTCACTGTTTACTTCGATAGGGTAGAATCCAAATTCATTAGGAGATTCTTCAGATTGATCAAAATCGAACTCGAAACATCCTGTATCTAATGAGAAATCACAGGTGAAGTCTGGATCTACTACGACATCATCTTCACAACCATCTCTATCTTCATCTACATCTGGCTTCTCAAAATCACAATCATCTTCCTCGTTTAAAACACCGTCATTATCAATATCAGGATCGCAAACATCTCCGATTCCGTCTTGATCAAAATCGGCCTGATCAGGATTAGCAACACCTGAACAATTGTCAACATCATCACAAATACCATCACCATCGGTATCACCTCCACGACCTGCGCATTCGTCGACACAATTATCATTTGGATCATCTGGACATGGGTCGGTACCATTATCTGTTCCGTCTCCATCCCGATCTTCATCACATACGTCTCCTATGTCATCTCCATCCAAATCTGCCTGATCAGGATTTGCATTATTAGGACAATTATCATCATCATCACAAATACCATCGCCATCTGTATCACCTCCACGACCTGTACATTCATCTACACAGTCATCGTTCGGGTCATCTGGACAAGGATCAGAATTATTATCGGCTCCATCTCCATCCCGATCTTCATCACATACGTCTCCTATGTCATCTCCATCCAAATCTGCCTGGTCTTCATTTGAAATTTCTGGACAATTATCTTCGCCATTAGGGATTCCGTCATTATCGCAGTCTGCCTGAGGATCATTAAGATCACAATCCACAGGACCATCCTCATCGTCGCAGTTAAAGAAGACATGATAGTACTCTGTAGTTTCATCATTTCCATCTTTATCAAACAGCATCTTGATCATATCCCAGCTTAGCGTTTTTATAATTATAGATTCATCATCCTCTTCTGCAGTATAATTACCTGGCCAGTCTAATAATGTTGCTTCAAAAACCAAATAAGGTACATTTGATGCTAAATCGCCTGGTCCTGGAATAGTAACACAAAGAGGGTCTGCCCAATAAGTTCCATCATCTATTCCTGTTTCAGGACTTAAACTGCTATAGATCATCTCACCTTTTCCATTTTCTCCGTTTTCATCATATCGATATAATGCAAACGTATAATCTGCTGTATAATGTCTTCCCGCATCTGTACAATAATTTGCAAATACACAGAATTCATATAAAGGAACAGGATTGATATCAAAGAATTGATATCCATAAAGATTCACATCCCGGTCATCAAAGCAAATTACATCAACATTGACATAATTCTTTGATCCTGCCCGTAAAGGAAAAGTATTTGAAAGTGGATCTGAAACGAACTGAGCGTATTCACTACCTTCTTTTGGTGCAACCCAAATAGGTGTTCCTGGTGCGCCATCTACGTCATTCCAAACCACAAAGTCGGTTAAAGTAACAGATACTGTGGTTTCTCCGGAAGGAATTGGAATTTCAAGTTCGTCATCATATGCAGTGAAAAGTCCTTGATCATCCTGTAAAATTTCTACTACAACTGATACTTCTGTATTAGACTCTCCATATATCAATATGATCTGAGCGTAAGCCGGATCATCTGTCGAACATTCGGGAATGTCCTGTTCTTGTTGACGATTAAATTGACTTCCAAGATCTGCCAAAACGGGCCCAAAATAAATACTTGCTGCATTGTTGGCTACATCGCCGTTAGCTGTAGTTATTTCATCTTTAGAACAAGAGGTAAACAACAAAGCTATCAGGGCAAAAAATGCCATATATTTTTGAAATAATCTCATAATTTTTGGTTTTGGATTAATTGGTAATTAGTCTTAGAAAAGAATCTAACCCGGGAACTCCCGGGTTAGATTTTATGACTATTACTATTGAGGACCTGCGGAATCCGAACCACTTGGACCATCTTCTTCATCACAATTAAAGAAAATATGCCAGTAGTTAGTTGTTTCGTCATCACCATCTCTATCTAACAGAGATTCTATAACATCCCACGTAAGAAGCTGAGTAATTACCATCTCATTTCCTTCTGCAATGTAGTAACCAGGCCAGTCGGTTACAGTAGCCTCAAATATTAAATAAGGTACATCCGAATCTAAATCACCTGGTCCAGGCACAGCCACACAAAGGGGATCTGCCCAATAAGTTCCATTATCGTTTCCGGTATTAGGAGTAAGATTTGAGTAAATCATATCTCCTTTTCCATCTTCCCTGTTACCATCATACTCATATAATGAAAATGTATAGTCAGCAGTATAATGTCTTCCAGCATCGCTACAGTAGTTTGCAAAAATACAGAACTCATAAAGTGGAACCGGGGTAATGTCGAAGAATTGATATCCATAAAGATTAACTTCTCGATCATCAAAGCAAATAACATCTACATTTACATAATTTTTTGATCCTGCTCTAAGTGAGAAGGTATTTTCTAAAGGATCATCTACAAACATATCGTATTCACTACCGTCTTTAGGTGCAACCCAGATAACTTCTCCAGGAGCTCCACCATCGTCACTCCATACTACGAAGTCTGTAAGGGTGACAGAAACAGAAGTTTCTCCACTTGGAATTGGTATTTCGAGATCATCACTGTATTCTGTAAACAGCCCCTGATTATCAGAAAGGATTCTTACAATTGTAATTACCTCTGTATCATCATCCCCATATAATATCCTTATTTGAGCGAAGGCAGGTGGCAAGTTTGAACACTCCGGAGTATCATCTGGAGTAATTTGCTGTCTATTCAAATCCATATTTTGTAATACAGGCCCAAGGCTTAAGCTGGCTATATTGTCTGAGATTGAATCCTGGGATACAACCTCGTCCTTACTACAGGAGGTTAGAAGTAAAGAGAACATGACGACTAGCGCCAAATAAAATTTAAATGTTTTCATTTTTAAAAGTTTTAGTTAATATTTAGAATGGTTCATATATCTCTGTTAAGAGGATATAAAGGTTAAAACCGGCTGGCTTAACAGCCGGTTCTTATTTATTATTAATCATCTATACCACAAGTAACTGCATGAACAATGATCCAGAAATCACCATCTGTATTATTGAAATCAAATGTGTATTCTGTAACATCAGGACTTACTTCTCCATTTCGGTTGTATTGTCCTGGAGCCTTAGCTACGTTTCCTGAAGGTTGAGCTTCAGAAAGGTTAACATGTAGCTCGTCAAAGGTGTATCCATCAAAGATCTCTATGTCCAGTTCTACATCACCATCACCATTTAATGTTACGGTTGCATTACCAACATGGGTACCTTTAGAAGTGTCATTTTGTCCAGCTCCAGCCCAAATCTTAAAGGTTTGAGAAGTACCATCGGCATCATCAAAATATTCAGCCCATCCCCATCTGTTTACATTACTAAAGGAGTTAATAGGAGTGTCTCCAAACATAAAGGCAGTTTCACATGCTCCCTCACCATCTGGGTTTTCGCAGTCATCAGGAATTCCATTCCCGTCTTCATCTAAGTTATCATCTCCATTTTCACATACATCGCATCCATTTGGGACTCCATCACCGTCATCATCTGCCGTGTCATCAAAATCGGGACAAACATCACAAGCATCTCCAACACCATCCTGATCTGTATCCAACTGGTCTGGGTTAGCTACCTCAGGACAATTATCACAAATTCCTCTAATTCCGTCACCGTCAGGATCTGGTTGACTAATGCAAGGATCGTCTGGGCATCCAAAGAAGTCTGGCTCTCCAAATTCATCGACACATTCATCACATGCATCACCTACACCGTCACCATCTGTATCTGCCTGATCCTGATTGGCAGCTAATGGACAGTTGTCACATCCATCTGGAACTCCGTCGCCATCTGTATCTAGGTTATCATCAAAACCGGGACAGATATCATCACAATCTGGAACTCCATCGCCATCTGAATCGATTTGACATAATGGATCGCTAGGTTGACAATTAAAGAACAAATGAATGTAATCTACCGTAGAATCATTTCCATCCTTGTCTAAATAAGCCTTAACCTGGTTCCAGGTAAGATATCCTGAAAGAGTAAGGTTTGGTGCTTCCCCATAATAGTCATCCCAATCTTCCAGAGTGACTTCCCAATATAAATAAGGTACATCACCATTATCATCATCTCCCTTTGGAACTGCTACACAAAGTGGGTCTGCATAGAATGTCTGACCATCCAAACCGGTAACTGGCATTCTATCGCTGTATAACACTGCATAAAGATCTGCATCTGTAATAGGATTACCTTCTTCTTCGTCACCAGAGTATGCATATAGATCCAAACTGTAATTTGCAACAAAGTCACGCCCTCCCTGACTAATACAATAGTTAGCGAAAATGCATAATTTCGATAATGGAACCGGGTTAATATCAAAGAATTGATATCCGTAAAGGTTTACATCTCTGTCGTCAAAACATATTACGTCTACATTTACATAGTTCTTTGAACCAGCTCTTAAGCTGAATGTATTAGAGAGTGGGTCTGATACGAATTTCGCGTATTCACTTCCTTCTTTAGGAGCTACCCAAATTGGTACTCCAGGAGCACCATTTACCTCATTCCATACAACAAAGTCTGTAAGTGTTACAGAAACGCTAGTTTCTCCTGAAGGGATCGGAATTTCTAACGCATCATCATACGCGGTGAAAAGCCCCTGATCATCTTCCAAGATCTCAATCACCACTGAAACTTCCGTATTCGATTCTCCATAAGTAAGTGTGATCTGCGCATATGCGGGATCATCTGTTAAACACTCAGGAACATCCTGTTCTTGCTGTCTGTTTTGATTTGCTAAATCCTTTAGAACCGGCCCAAGATATAGGCTGGCTACATCATTAGGTATTTCACCATTTCTCTGAACAGCTTCATCCTTCGTACATGAAGATAACAGCAACAGAACCAAGGCAAAAAATGCCAGATAATTTTTAATTGTTTTCATATTTAATATTTAAGAATGGTTAATTATTATAAAAGAACCCAAACCCTTGGAAGAGTTTGGGTTCTTGATCTATTTTAATATTCCTCGAATTCACCACAGGCAACTGGTTCACTCGCTACGTATTCTCCATCTACATCCTTACCGTGAATAACCACAGTTCTATCTTCTAGATCCTGTAAGAAAAATCCAGGAATAGTTTCAGCATAATTAAGGAATGAAACATTATTGAAAAGCTGAGCTACCGGGAATCCACCCTCGTTATAATCTAGCGCAACTGCTACTGGCCCATAGTCTCCACAGGAAGCATTCGTATGAATATGCTGTGGATGCATTTCACCTACTTTAAGACCAAAGACAGAAGTAACGGCATGAAGCACAGATCCCTCCAGCGATAGATAGGCAAATCCTGCTACTTCATCTTCACCATCAAGGTACTTGATACAAGCTTTATATCTTTTAGTTTCTGGTTGTCCAAATGGAGGTGGTACACCTTCATCACAACCATATTGGAAATGGTAATAATCTAAAGTACCATCTTCACCAAAGAATAATTTAATCTCTGAAACAGTTATTGGTCCTTCTGCAAATACTATATCTGGACCATTATAACCAGGAGTATCAGATAATAAGGTAATCTCAATATAATATTCTTCTTCATTGTCATCTATGTCAAGCCTGTCTGGCAAGAAGAAACATAGTGGATCTGAGTAGGCGTCCCCTCCTTCTCCTTCAACAATATTTTGCAAACCTGTATATATAACATCTCCTTTTTCCCCGTCATTACTTTCCCATACGTTCACACTATAAGAAGCTACAAAGTGTCTTCCTTCTGGAGTACAGTAGTTTCCGAACATACAGAACTTGATTAGTGGGATTGGAGTAATTGTAAAGAATTGATAACCATAAAGATTTACATCACGGTCATCATAACAAATAACGTCGACGTTAACATAATTCTTAGATCCTGCGCGTAGTTCGAATGTGAAATCCTCTCCCACTGGCTGGTCTACAAAATCTGCATATTCACTGCCTTCAATTGGTGCAACCCAGATAACGTCTCCTGGGTTTCCTCCGTTATTAGTCCAAACAACGAATTGGGTTAAGGTTACTGAAACAGTAGTTTCTCCGGCGGGAATAGGAAGCTCCAATTCTTCAGAGTAGGCCGTAAATAATCCCTGATCATCTTCCAGAATAGGAATGATAATATTTTCCTTTGAGGTATCACCTGGTCCGTATTTAATAGATAACTGGGCAAAACCAGGAGCTTCATCTGAACAATCTGGAATATCCTGTCCCTCTTGTTGTCTAATCGCCGCTCTGGTCTCAGGTGAATTTAAAATAGGTCCTAACTGCAATATCGCGGTTTCAGATGATGCCAAGCCGTCATTTGCTCCGGGATCATCCTTACTACATCCAGCGAGCACCAGGATAAAAATCCCGCATACCGCCAGAAAACTTTTAAATTTCTTCATAATGATAAAGTTTTGGTTAATAAATATTTAGAATGGTTAATAAACTATGTCAATATCCTATTCAACCAGGAAGTCAAAAAGGATCTAAGGATCAATCAGAATGATTCGGGGAAACTTAAGATTTGGTTAGATTAATTTATCTTTTCATTTCAGTTCGTATTGGTTAATAATATTTAGAATGGTTAATAAATATACATACAGTTATTTCCCAGTGGGAAATAGTATAAAAGGTCAATAAACTTTTGTGATTTGGGGGGTAAGGATAACTTCAGATAAAAGGTGTAAGGTTAATCCCTTTTAGCAGAATCAATGTAAATGTATGAAACAAGTTTTGGTATAATCATGGGGGAAAACCAGTATAATATTCCAATACCCATCTAATTAACAATTAATTGGGTTTTATTTAAGACTTAGGTAGATCTACCAGATTATGATTTATGGCATAGATAATACTCTCCAATATAGTTTCAGAATTGGTTCTTTTAATAATATTAGATCTATGTTTTTCAATGGTTTTAGGTGAGATGAATAAAGCATCTGAAATCTCCTTTGTTTTATATCCTTTGCATAAAAGAGATATGATCTCTTTCTCACGTTTGGTAAAACTAAATTCGGCTAGCTCACTATTCTCCTTAAAACATTTCTCCACATGGTCTGCATGACTACCAATGCTCTCATCCAGCGTATGCTCTTCTCCAGAGAAATCTATCATCATAATAAATTGATCTGTGATATGCCTGCTCAGTTTTGAAAAACTAATCTTGGCGTTTCTAAGCTTATCATCATTGATGAGTAATGAGGTGGTAGTCACTGCCTTCATATGTTTACCTCTTGCAAAATTTCTAAGATTTGTTTTCACTTTAGCCTTATTTTCGACGTTAACAAAATCTGTTAATTTAAGTCCATCTACGGTCTCCAGCCGAAAGGTTTTCTTGAAAGAATCGTTCATGGCGATGATATTATTTTGTTGCAATAGAACGATTGGTTGAGACATAAGATTGAAGAGTCCCATAAAGCAATCATGCCAATAATTAAAGCTCTTTGATTTGTTATTCTTCAGAATTTTCGAAGCTATTTGTTCTACCGTCATTTTTTCTGGCACGTATTCGTCTATAATAGAACTATACCTCTTACTTAATGTAGCTTTATCTTTGTCTTTAAGCTGCACCATTAGAAAACTCTTGGTTAGGAAATGCGTGGATTTAAAATTCTTTAAATTTCGAAAATCTGAAGCTTTAGTATATGATACCTTATCAAAGAAAATAATATCAGGTAAAAGATGAAGTGCGATGTTATAAGCTACGTGTATAGATTTTTCTGAAGTTACCTCATAACTTACACTTAACTCTTCGATCAATTTTTCAATAAATTCCTGATTCTTGCTAACAATTAAAAGTTGTTTTTTTTCCATCTTCCAACGACATTAAAATCTAATTAATATTCTTTTTTTTAAATACAGGGCATGCATAAAAGACATAAAATTATGTCTATGGCATTCGTAGGAAATAGATAAGGGTAAGTCTTACTTAGAGTTTCAAATATAGGTGATTTCCCCTATTAGGGAGAAAAAAAACGAGTAATATTATACTGACATTCAATACGTTAAAAAAAAGCTGAATGGTGTATTTTAAGACTTCAAAACCTATAGAAAATTTTGTTCTTTTTAACGTATTTGAGCCTTTCATAAAATAGAATTAATGCTTCCTGCAAAAAATTACATCAACCTTAACATCAGTAGATTGCCAATAGCTTTTTATATATAATTA
>JBFIMP010000052.1:0-13284 GCA_041611635.1 Christiangramia sp. | reverse complement strand
GATGCCTTAGCAGATACCGATGTGGATGCGGTAAAGTTCCAGGTACATATAGCGGAAGCCGAGAGTAGCATTTATGAACCCTTCCGAATAAAGTTCTCCCAGCAAGATAAATCCCGATTCGACTACTGGAAACGCATGGAGTTTACTGCCGAAGAATGGAAGATACTTAAATCAAGATGTGAAGAAAAGGGGGTTGAATTTCTGGCCTCCCCTTTCAGCAATGCCGCCGTAGATTTGCTTGAGAAATTAGGTGTGGCAAGATATAAGATAGGCTCTGGGGAAGTAAATAATTTTCTATTATTGGAAAAGATAGCCCAAACCGGGAAACCGGTTATTCTTTCTTCCGGAATGAGTTCATTTCAGGAACTTGATGAAACTGTTAAATTTTTGAAAAATAGGAATACAAACTTTTCAATTCTTCAATGTACTACCTCTTATCCTTCAGAACCAGCAAATTATGGTTTAAATGTCATTCAGGAATTAATGGATAGATATAAAGTGCCAGTGGGCTACTCAGATCATTCAGCAAAAGCTGAAACCTGTATTGCTGCTACAGCTTTAGGGACTGAAATCTTGGAGTTTCATGCGGTTTTCAGCCGTAAGAGCTTTGGGCCGGATGCTTCTTCTTCCCTTGAAATTAACGAAATAAAGGAACTGGTGAAGTCCGTGAGGAACATATCTGAAGCTCTGGAAAACCCGGTAGATAAAAATGATAATTCGAATTTTAAAGAGTTGAAAAGTATTTTTGAAAAGTCGCTTGCGATTAACCGTGATTTGCCTTCAGGGCATAAAATTACATTTGAAGACCTCGAAGCAAAAAAACCAAAAGGTAAGGGGGTAGCTGCCTCAGATTATGAAAAGCTTATTGGTAAAAGAGTTTTGAGGCCATTAGAAAAATGGTGTTTTATCAACTGGAATGACTTGACAGATGAATCTTAGGAATTTCAGTAAAAAACAATACCGGAAGTTCTCAGAGGCTAATGGTAGTGAATTTATTGCCAGTGAATATGCATTATTCAAGGTTCTACGGCTAATAAAAACCTTTAAAACTAAAACTATCCTTGAAGCAGGGGTTGGGATAGGAACAATTTCTGATTCAATTCTTAAAGCAGGCTTTGATTTTGAGCTTAAGCTTTATGGAACCGAAAGTGTTGAATTTTGCCTCCAGGAAATACCTGGGAATCTGGGGAAGGATTTTAAAAAATTAAATCTATTTCCTGATATTCAGGCTCTGCCATCTTCAGCTAAATTCGATCTTATAATTATTGATGGAAAAGAAGCAGCCCTTGAGAGCTTGAAAGAATTGATGAGTAGAAGGTGTATCCTGGTGGTGGAAGGAGATAGAAAAGATCAGACGAAGATATTGAACAACCTTTTTTACCGATCTAAATTTGTACATTCGATTATAAGTAAAAAAAACAGTACCTACTCAAATCGGCCTGGGGATCATTTTCAGGGAGGTTTGAAAGTTATTTTTATCAATCCAGATTTCAGACAATACCTGGAATGGTTAAAATTAAAGCTGGCTTCCAAGTTTCATTTTCACCTTAGAAAATTTGCCTGATGAGTATGAAAAGAAAAATTTGTGTTGTTATAACCGCACGACCCTCCTATAGCAGGATCAAGACCGCACTCCACGCAATCCAGGCTCATCCCGACCTGGAACTTCAATTGGTGATCGCTGGTTCGGCCTTATTAGATCGTTATGGAAATGCAGCTGATTTCATTATAAACGATGGTTTTGAAGTTGTTGCTAAGGTTTATATGGTCCTTGAAGGAGAAAATCCAACAACGATGGCTAAGACTACAGGTTTAGGATTAATGGAGCTTACCAATGTCTTTTATAATCTTCAACCAGATGCAGTAATAAGTATAGCCGATAGGTTTGAAACCATTGCTACTTCGATTGCCGCGGCTTATCAAAATATTCCTCTGGTTCATATTCAGGGAGGCGAGGTCACTGGAAGTATAGATGAGAAAGTTAGACATGCCAACACTAAACTGGCTGATCTACATTTGGTTTCGAATGAAGATGCCAGGGATCGGGTTATTAAACTGGGAGAAGATCCGGAAATGGTAATTAATACTGGTTGTCCGTCGATTGATCTTGCCAGGCAGCTTGAGAATGAAAATGGATTGAATTTTGACCCTTTAGAGAAGTATGGAGGTGTTGGTAGTCAGATTCATTGGGAAAATGATTATCTGATAGTCATGCAGCATCCGGTAACCACAGAATATTCAAAATCCCGAGAGAATATAATGGAAACCTTATACGCAGTTAAGGAAAGCGGAATTCCTGCATTTTGGTTTTGGCCTAATGTTGATGTAGGTTCAGATGGCACCTCCAACGGTATTAGAACTTTTAGAGAAAAAGAAAATCCTGAAAACATTCATTTTTTTAAAAACATGGATGGCCTGGATTTTTTAAGATTAATGAAGAATTCAAAAATGCTTATCGGTAATTCCAGCGCAGGAATAAGAGAAGGTAGCTATCTGGGTATTCCAGTTTTAAATATTGGAAACCGGCAGCAAAGAAGGCTTCGAGGTGAGAATGTAACTGATGTTGACTATAACAGATCTGAGATATTAAATGGAATTAAACAGCTAGGCGATAATGTTAGATACAAAAGATCTAATCTGTATGGTGATGGTAAATCCGGGAAGCGTATTGCAAATATTCTTGCCAGTGTTGAGTTGAGGTCTTCAAAAACAATTAGTTACTAATAATGCTGGCAGTTGCTAATTTTCATTATATCCGTAAAGATTTTTCAGCATTTTATCCGAGTATTTTTGGAGTGACTCCCGAAAAATTTAGGAAGCAGTTAAAAGAGCTATCCAAATATGGTAGATTTGTATCACAAAAGGAGGTTCTCAATGGAATTCATGAAAAAGAGAAAGCTATCCTCATCACTTTTGATGATGGTTTGAAAGAACAGTTCGAACTAGCAAAGCCAATACTGGATGAATTGAAGATACCTTTTATCTGCTTTGTGAATACTTCGAACTTTAGGGACAAAAATGTTTCCCTGGTGCATAAAATTCACCTCTTAAGATCCAGAATCTCTCCGGAACTAATTCAGGAGCAAATAGAAAAAGAAGCGAACATAATTTTAACCGAACAAGAAAAAGGAAAAGCCGTTGGTCATTATAATTATGATGAGCAGCATGTCGCTACTTTAAAATACCTTCTTAATTTCAGAATGGGTTTTAATGAGCTTCAAAAGTTAATCGATCCACTTTTTAAAGAGCATTTCGACGAAGCTGAAATGGCAACCGATCTCTATATGAATGATGATCAGTTATTGGAGCTCTGGCAGCAGGATAGCCTTGGTTCTCATGGGCATGAGCATGATCCATTGGGCTTGCTGCCTCCAGACAAGGCAAAAATAAATCTGGAAAAAAGTCAGCGATTCTTCGAGATGAAATTTGGTGAAAAAGCAAAATCCTTTAGTTATCCTTATGGTTCTTTTGAAGCCTGCCGGAACCTTTCTAAGTTTTTAGCCGAAGTGGGATTCGAGATTGCTTTCAGCATGGAAAGAGCCATAAATAAAGACTCAAAAATAAATCCTTTCCTGTTAGGTCGATATGACTGTAATGATCTTCCTGGGGGTAAAGCAAATATCTTTCAGAAGAAAGAATTGTTTGAAAATCCAGAAATTTCCAAATGGCATCGTTATGAAAACAGTACTTCTAACCAGTAATAGTTTACGGCATAAATATATAGCGAGATGTCTATATGAAAAGGCCGGGCTTAAACTGGTCATTTCTGAGGAAAAATCACCTTCTATTAACAACGATTCAGGTCTGTCTGTCGAGGAACAAAAATTTCAACGAGAACACTTTAGAGCCCGAGATCAAGCTGAACAATATTATTTTGGTCAGTCTGATTTTCCTTCCAATATACCTCATATCCACTTAAAGCATAAGGAGGTAAACTCAGAAATGATTTTGAATAAGCTTTCAGAAATGGCTCCTGATTTTATTGTTCTATTCGGTACTTCGATCATTCAGGATAAGTTACTTGATCTATTTCCAGGAAGCTTTATCAATCTACATCTTGGATTGTCTCCATGGTATAAGGGATCGGCCACAAATCTTTTCCCCCTGGTTGATAGAAACCCACAATTTGTAGGAGCCACCATACATTTAGCAACCTCTCAGGTTGACGGAGG
This sequence comes from Christiangramia sp., assembly GCA_041611635.1. Classification (GTDB taxonomy): domain Bacteria; phylum Bacteroidota; class Bacteroidia; order Flavobacteriales; family Flavobacteriaceae; genus Christiangramia. The sequence goes on along the minus strand of JBFIMP010000052.1, from coordinate 9,112 downwards.
AGCAATTCTTCATCAAATTAGACCGGAGCTTTCAGGAGAAGAGGATCTTCATGACATTGGAAACAAAGTAATTGAAAAGTCTGGTAAGATTCTTCCGGAAATATTAAAACTATATGATTCCCACAAAATTTCACCGATCGAGCAGGGGGCGTCGGGAAAAATATGTAGAATTAATGATCTTTCTATAGGAAAACTCAGGAGAGCTTATAAAAACATTGAAAACGGAATGATCTTGGATTATCTTAGAGTTAAGAATGAGATCGATTCTGAATTTCCTATTATATCAAATTTAAGCAAATGAAAGTACTCGGTATTATTACTGCAAGAGGAGGAAGCAAAGGGATCCCCGGAAAAAATATAAAAACCCTGAATGGGAAAGCTTTAATTAGCTATAGTATAGAAGCCGGAAAAAAGGCTGTACTGCTTGATAAGGTGGTGCTAAGTTCAGATGATGAAACCATTATCAGGATAGGAAAACAGGAGGGCGTGGAAGTGCCTTTTAAACGACCGGCAGATCTTGCCAAAAATGACACTCCAAGTATCAAGGTGCTCAAGCATGCCGTGGAATATTTCGAGAGCATAGGAGAGATCTATGATGCCGTTTGTCTATTACAGCCCACCACACCATTCCGCCGAGAAAATTTAATAGACGAAACGATCCAGAAATTAGAAAAAGGGAATTACGATTCGGTGATCAGTGTTCGTGAGATCCCTGTTGATTATAATCCCCACTGGGCTTTTAAGGAAAGAAACGGAGAGCTAAAGATTGCCACAGGCGAGAAAACACCTATTACAAGGCGGCAGGAGCTTCCCAAAGCTTATCACAGGGATGGAGCGGTCTATGTGACTAGGATAGAGGTAATCCTTAAAGATTCCTTGCTCGGAGAAAAAATCGGTTTCGTTGACACTACCGGTGATCCTTATGTGAACATCGATACTCCAGCCGATTGGGAAAAGGCTGAAAATATGCTAAAAAGATAATTATGTGTGGAATTGCTGGCATCATCGGGAAGAACTATAGTGAATCTCAGCTCTGGCAGATGCTGGGAAGTATCCAGCACCGTGGTCCTGATGCCAGCCGAACCTATAAGGATTCTATTTGCTTGTTAGGTCATAACCGCTTGGCTATCATCGATCTTTCAACGAATGCGAATCAGCCTTTTAGTGATGCCTCAGGAAGATATCAGCTGGTTTTTAATGGAGAAATCTATAATTATAAGGAGCTTAAGGCCATGATAGGAGACCGGTATGATTTCAGGACCAGTTCAGATACCGAGGTATTGCTGGCGGCATATCTAGTCTATGGAGAAGCTTGCCTGGAAAAATTGAATGGGATGTTCGTATTTGGGATCTGGGATGCTTATAAAAAAGAACTATTTGTAGCCCGGGATCGTTTTGGAGTCAAACCTTTTTATTATTATCAGGATAAAGAAAACTTCATATTCGCAAGTGAGATCAAGGCACTTCATAAGCTGGTTGCGCCCAAAGCCGATGAAAAGGTCTGGGCCAATTATTTCTGCTATGGAAGTTATGGAAGTCCGGGAAAAACTTTCTTCAGAGATGTTTTTCAATTACCAGCCGGTCATTTTCTCAGGTATCAGGAAGGTAGCCTGAAAGAGAAGAAATGGTATGATTTTGAAATAGGGGTAAGAAACATATCTTACCCTGACTCTTCAAGGGATATAAAGAAAGCCTACCTGGATCTCCTGGAAAATTCTATAAAACTACGTTTCAGAGCCGATGTTGAGGTTGGTTTTAATTTAAGTGGCGGAGTGGATAGTTCGCTTTTACTCGCACTGGTTAACCACTTACATCCCTCGCATAATATAAAGGCTTATACTTTCTACACCGGGGATGAACGCTATGACGAGTTACCCTGGGTGGAAAGGATGATCGAAAAAACCGGGAATCCACTTTACAAAGTAAGGCTTGATGCAAGGGAAGTGCCTGAATTGTCTAAATTGATAAGTACCGTCGAAGATGAGCCTTTCGGTGGTGTTCCTACGCTAGCTTATTCAAAGATCTTTGAAAACGCAGGCAGTGAAGGAGTAAAAGTATTGCTAGATGGGCAGGGGATGGACGAGCAATGGGCCGGTTATGATTATTATAGCAGGTCTGACAATTCATTGGTCCAGGGTAGCAAGAATAGTTCTTCCTTCAGGCCAAAAATTCTAAATGAGGATTTTAGAAATTTAGCTGAAAAGCCGGTTTTTCCGAAACCATTTACTTCAGATATTCAGAATTTGCAATACCGGGACCTTTTTTATACCAAACTTCCGAGAGCACTAAGATTTAATGATCGTATTTCGATGGCCTATTCAGCAGAACTAAGAGAGCCTTTTCTGGATTATAGACTGGTAGAATTTGCCTTTGCATTACCGGACAGTTTCAAAATAAAAGGGGAGGTGCATAAATACCTGTTGCGACAAATTGTAAGGGAATATGTGCCTTTCGAAATAGCAGAAGCCCCGAAACGAGCACTGCAGACCCCCCAGCGTGAATGGCTTGGTGGGGAGCTGATGGATTTTACAGAGTTAAGAATAGAGAGCCTGTTGGATTCCAAATTTTCCAATTGTTTTAATAAAGATTTTCTTTGGCAGGAATGGAAAAACTATAAAACTGGCAGTCAGGAGAACAGTTTTTTTATCTGGCAATGGATCAACGCTTCTCTTCTTGCTGAAAATTATCAATAACCGGCACAGTTTTCTATATTTGAAAACACCAAGTAACCCCAATAAATTGAAGAAAGTCCTTGTTATAATTCCCGATGGAGTCAGCCTCAGAAATTTTCTATTCACAGATTTTCCCCAAGAAGCGAGGGATGCTGGAATAGAATTAATCTATTGGAATGCGACTACTTTTGATATCTCGGCAAAAGGAGAAAAAGAGATTAGATTAAATCCAAAGCCAAAAGCGCTTACCGATCTTTACAAAAGAGCAAAGATCAATGCAGAATTGGATCATTTTCAGATAAAATTCAATGATCCCATTTATGAAAAATACAGGTTCGAGCCGAACAGGAATGGACTAAAAAACAAAATGAAGAACCTGGTCGTGGATCGTTTAAGATCTGCATTCTCCGGTGAGGAGGGATTGAAAATGCTGCGGGAAAGAATGCAATCCTCTGAAAGGAATTCAGAATATTATAAAAAATGTAAGCAGGTGCTGAAAAGAGAAAAGCCCGATCTTGTTTTTTGCGCAAATCAGCGCCCGATAAACGCTATTGCACCTATAATTGCTGCAACTGATCTCAATATTCCAACTGCCTGTTTTATATTTTCATGGGATAATCTGCCAAAAGCCACTAAGGTGATCGATACGGATTATTATTTTGTTTGGAGTGATCATATGAAAAACGAGTTGCTTGCCTATTATCCATATATTCAGGATTCACAGGTCAAAGTTACCGGCAGCCCCCAATTTGAAATTCATTATAAGGAAGATGTCTTAAAATCCAGGGAAGAGTTTTTCAATGAATTTGATTTGGATCTGGATAGGGAATATCTCTGTTTTTCGGGGGATGATTTGACCACCTCACCGCATGATGAGGTTTTTTTGAGGGATGTGGCTGAAGCGGTAAGGCAGATGAATGCCCGGGGAGAAAATATCGGGATTATTTTCAGACGATGTCCTGTAGACCTTTCAGGTAGGTATGATGAGGTTTTGAAAGAATATTCAGAGTTGATTAAACCCATAGAACCTATATGGACGAAAAAGATTGAGACCTGGGATGGCATTATGCCCACTCGTGAGGATATGATAGTCCAAACTAATATTATAGAGCATAGTTTCATGGTGATCAATATTGCATCCTCAATGGTCTTTGATTTTGTTGCCAGGAATAAGCCCTGTGCCTATTTAAGTTATGATCTGGAATTAGATAATTTAAAAAAGGATATCAGAGAGATTTATGATTATGTTCATTTTAGGTCTATGTCAGATAGAAATACTGTATTTTGGTTAAAATCAGAAACTTCAATTTCTAGGATAATAGAGCAAATAGTGGGAGGGGAAACTGCGAACCAGGTTTCCAAAACCCAAGAATGGTTTAGCAAAATAAATATGTATCCTCAGGCCAAATCCTCAGCTCGAATTGCTGAAAAAATTAAATCCATATTATGAAAGACAGGCAAACTCAGAAGATAATATTTCTAAATTCCTATTTGCCTAGAACCGGTCATAATTTTGTTTCAGAGGCTTTAAAAGTATTTACTGATCACCAGGTTTTGATCCATAATAAAAGTGAAACCAAATTGTCAACTGTTCTAAATAAATATTTCGAAATATCTCATAAACAAGTTTTCTTTGAAACTGATAAAAATTTTTTAGATCATTTATTCATAGATGGTTTGAGAGACAGAATCCTAGAAAAATCAAAATCAAATTATGTAATGATTAAGGACACCTCATTTAGTGGTGTCTATTATTTACCTATTTTATTCCCTCAAGACATACATATAATTCTCATTAGGGATCCTTATGGTGTTTTTAATTCCTTAATCAAAGGAATGAGGTTTAAAAAAAGTAGTATAAAGAACTTTATAAAAAAAGTTGGAATATCGTTGGGTGTATATCCTTATTATTACAGTAAAAAAATTAGTAATCAGGTTCTTAGTCAAATGCCTGACCTTTCTAATAAATTTTTATTAAAATATGAAGACCTGGTGACATTAGACGAAAGTACCTTATTAGACCTTAAGTTGCTTTTTGGGACTAACAAGCCTATACAGAATATTAAAGATGAAATAGACGATATAGAAGTGATAAATTCTTCATTTGTATCAGAAATTAATGCTCAGAACATCTGGGATCGAAAACCTAAGACGAATCATTTTAATCCGGTTAAAAGAAAGGGAAATTCCTATTTAACAAGAATAGGAATCAAATTTGGAAGCAGGAAATTGAGGAAATATTTTAATTATATATAACACATGCATATTGCCTTTTTAACCCCTGAATATCCTCACGAACTGAGTACCTCCTACGGAGGTCTTGGAACGAGTATCAAGAATATGGCGGAAGCCCTTAGAGAGAAAGGTGAAAGGGTAAGCATTCTAATATATGGACAGCAAAAGGAAAAGGCATTTACAGAAAAAGGCATTAAGTTCTATCTGATCGAACAACGAAGGTATCCATTTGGTGGCTGGTATTTTTATAGGAAATATCTTGAAAGAAGGCTAAATGAAATTATGGAAAAAGATCCGGTGGATGTTCTTGAATCACCTGACTGGACAGGTATTACGGCCTTTATGAAAATTAAATCAAAGCACGTTATAAGAATTCACGGTAGTGATGGATATTTTTGCGTTTTGGAAGACAGGCATCAAAAGTATAAAAATCGACTTTTTGAAAAGAAGGCTTTGGAAAATGCAGATGCGATACTCTCAGTAAGTGATTTTACCGGTAAGAAAACTATGCAGGTTTTTGATCTTAACTCGGAATATGAAGTAATCCCTAATAGCATTAGGATTGAAGATTTTCAAGTCTGTGAAAAAGAACCAGAACCTAATAGAATTCTATATTTTGGATCCCTAATCCGTAAAAAGGGAGTATTAGAGCTTGCAGGAATCTTTAATAAGGTGATCGAAAGAAATTCGGAGGCAAAGCTCATCCTCGCAGGCAGAGATGTGATTGATCTGGTTACAAACCAGTCAACATTAGAATTGTTTAAGCGTAGGTTAAGTAAAGAAGCAGAAAAACGAATTCATTATCTAGGGGCATTAGACTACAATAAGGTCAGAGGAGAATTAAGAAAGGCTAATGTGGTAGTCTTACCTAGTTTTGCCGAGGCGATGCCCATGACCTGGATCGAGGCAATGGCGATGGAAAAAGCGCTGGTCACCTCGAATATTGGTTGGGCACCTGAAGTTATGAAAGAAGGAAAAACTGGTTATATGGTAGAACCTCAGGACCATCAATTATATGCAAATAGAATTCTTACTTTAATAGAAAATAGTTCGCTTTCAAAGCGAATGGGACAGGGAGCCAGGGAACGGGTAATAGAAAGATTTTCCAGTTCTGTGGTAGTTGAACAAAATATCAAATTCTATCATGAACTGATTAAAAATAAGATTTAACCAAAAGTCTTCTATCTCTTTAAATTAGTTCAATCAGGATAAAAACTTAGATTTGACAAAATTTGGTCCCAGATGATTTATTTGATTCATAATAAAGCAAATACATTCGAAAAGGCCTTTCGAAATGATGAAGCCTTGTTGCTGAAAAGCATTAATATTGTTGATGCTTTCTGGGAACTGGCGCTGGCTTATCCAGAAGAGATCCTTGTATGGGTGGAAAAGCAATATCGTGTATCTCTGGATGCAGAATATTTCAGGCAGCTTTTCAGGCACCAGAATATAATGGCTTCCTACCCGATTGAAACTCGTTTTTTTTCTGATGATATTGGTTATATAGATCAATTACCATTTGTTAATCCTAAACGAGATATAAAATATCCTACCTGGTTAATGACTACAGATGTTGGGGCAATCTATGGTAACACGGCTTTAAAATTCAGGTCTTTATTTAAGGATATAAAAAGTTTTGGTTACCTGCTCAATTCGATCGCTAAACTGGGACAGCAGAATTCTTTATTTTGTTATTCTGATCCAGGACTTGTGAAAGATTTATCTTCAGAAACCGATTTGATTTTTGGTTCAAGTCAAAAGGAATTCTTTAGTTTCATCTCAGAACATTATAAAAAGGAAAGACTTTGGTTGGTATTATTTTGTTTCATAAAGTTTAAGGGAATATATTCTATAAAAAGCTTCTTGGCAAGTTATTTTAAAAGTTCATTTTTTAAAAAGAATATTTCCTTGAGAAAAATGGAACTTGCTTATGAAAAAGATATTGAAGAGGATATAGATATAATTATTCCTACCTTATTTAGAGCTAAATTCCTTCAAAATTTTCTTCAGGATTTAAGAAGCCAATCTCATCTGCCTAAACGAGTTATAATCATCGAACAAAATCCGGACTCCAGGTCGAAGTCTGAACTAGATTTTTTAAAAGGAGAATGGCCCTTTAAGATTATTCATCATTTCATACATCGTACGGGTGCCTGTTATTCTAGAAATTTGGCTCTTACAGAAGTTAAGTCTGAATGGATATTATTCGCAGATGATGACATTAGGATTGAAAATAATCTTTTAGAAAATATTATAAAAGAGTTAAAGAGGACTGGTTTTGATTGTTTCAACTTGAATTCTCTGCAAACTGGAGAAAAAACTACCTTCGCTAAAATAAAACAATGGGGTGCATTCGGTTCGGCTAATGCAATCGTTAAAAAAAGGTATGCTTTGGACTGTGGTTTTTCTGAGGAATTGGAATTTGGATATGGTGAGGACATAGATTACGGAATGCAACTTCGAGAAAAAGGTTGCGATATAATTTATCACCCCGAATTGAAATTTCATCATTTAAAGGCCACCAGAGGTGGGTTTAGAACTTCAGGGATTAATGAATGGAAATTAGACGAGATTGAGCCAAAACCATCTCCAACAATGATGTACCTAATCCGTAAATATTATTCTAAAGAAATGATTAGGGGTTATAAAGTAACCTTATTTTTGAAATTCTTCCGTAAACAAGCTATTAGGAACCCATTTAGGTATTACCGGCTCATGCAGAAAAGATGGAAAAAGAGTGAGAAATTATTTGATAGGTTACAGGCAAAAGCTATAGACTAATGACCAATGAAAAGCAATTTAGATTTACCCTGATCGTTTGCACCTTAGATCGAGCAAGTTCGCTTAAGCGTTTACTGGACTCTGTAGAAATTCAAAGCCGCTACCCGGATGAAATCATCATTGTAGATGGATCTTCGGGATCGGAAACACTGGATATGCTAAATAAGCATGCCTACACCAATTCAAAATATTTCCATGTCGATGATGATAATAGAGGTCTTACCCGGCAGCGAAATTTCGGAATCGACAAAAGCGGAGCGGTAGATGTTATCTGTTATCTGGATGACGACATCGTTCTTGAAAAGGATTATTTCAACCAATTGATTAAAACCTACAAAGAGAAGCCAGAAGCTATTGCGGTTGGGGGTTGGATCAGGGATGATACGGAATGGAAGAAGGTTTCAAATTCTTATATTCCTGCTAAGGATGAATTTATGATGGCCGGATTTGTTCGAAAATTGGGTCAGCGAAACTATCTTAGAAAACGTTTAGGTTTATTGTCTGATCAGGCCCCCGGCTATATGCCTGAATTTTCTCATGGTTTGGCGACCAGTTTTCTTCCGCCATCAGGTAAATCCTATCCGGTAGAATTTTTTATGGGAGGGGTCGCTTCTTATAAGAAGGAATTGTTCAATAAAATTAAATTCTCGCCTTATTTTGAGGGATACGGTCTTTATGAAGATATGGATTTTTGTTTAAGGGCATCGCGGCTAGGGCAGTTATTTGTAAATACAGCGGCACAGGTTCAGCATTTACATGAAGAAGGAGGAAGGCCAGATCATTATAAATACGGAAGAATGGTAATCAGAAATGGTTATCATGTTTGGAAATTGAAATATTCCAGCCCAACTGGAAGCGCCATTTTTAAATGGAACCTTGTAAATATTCTTTTGATAATGATCAGATTAAAAAATGCTATTTTAAACAGGGAATTAGGAGCCTGGTTGGAAGTCAAGGGACGAACGAAGGAATATTTTAACCTTTTTACAAATAGAAAATTAAAGAATAGAAGGTGAAACGTAGGGAGGAAAAGAAAACAGTAAATCAAAAACAGGCAGAATTTTACCAAAGTTTTGAAAAAAATAGAATTACCAGAATATGGTATAGCGTTAGGAATACTCTTTTTACAGACCTTCGTAAGGAAATAGGTGCGGAGGCACAAATATATGAGTTACATAAAAGCTGGCTTGGAAATTTAAGGGATAAAAAAGTACTCGATTTGGGTTGTTATGCAGGCAATTCGCTTTCCTATTATATGGCCCAAAATTCAAAGGAATATTTAGCCATTGATTTAAGCGAACTAGGAATCAATAAACTTCAGGCACGATTAAATAGGATTCCGAGTGCCTCCGCCAGGGTAGTAGATTTTTTATCCGAAGATTTTATGGAAAAGGATTTTGATATAATTTATGCTTATGGAGTTT
>JBFIMP010000051.1:0-13383 GCA_041611635.1 Christiangramia sp. | reverse complement strand
TACAACCACCATCTGATTAGCGGATGCAAATGTAAGTTATTTCAACTATTTCGCAAAGAAAAAATTCCAATTAAATAAGATCAAATATAGAATCTACCGCAACATGTCGCTCCACGTTAAAGCCTTCGGCATGCTCTGTATTTATAAGCCTGCCCATATCCTGAGCACGGTAAGTAATGCTATCCAGGAAGTTACTACTTGAAATCGGGGTTTCTGGCTCATTGCTATTCTCATCAAAGAACTGCGAACGATAGGCTAAAACAGATTCAAGTTTTTTATCAAGGTAGCCTGAAATATCCACAACAAAATCTGGTTTAAGGTTCTTCCACTGTATATAATGGAAAACCTGCTTAGGTCTCCAGGCCGATTGTATATTTCCATCCGTAACGGTTTCTATCTTTCTTAATCCGCTTAGAAAGCAAGCCTCACTAACCAGTTTTGCGCCTTTCCCATGATCTATATGCCTATCCTCAATAGCATTACACAAGACAATCTCTGGCCTGTATTTCCTCAGAATCTCAATGATCTTCATTTTGTGTGCGGCATCATTTTCAAAAAACCCATCACTAAATTCAAGATTGTGTCGCATTACCACCCCCAGGATCTCTGCTGCAGCTTTCGCTTCTTTATCCCTAATTTCCGCAGTACCTCTCGTACCAAGCTCTCCCCTGGTTAAATCAAGTATTCCTACTTTCTTTCCTCGGTCTACTTCTTTAGCAATGGTTCCTGAGCAGCTTAGTTCCACATCATCGGGATGTGCTCCCACTGCCAGTATATCTAATTTCATCTATTATAATTTATTGTCCTTAACGGTAAGATATTAATTCTTATTTGCTTTTTCCATGGCTTGAGCAAGATCCCCCATTAGATCTTCAATTTCTTCAATTCCAACAGAAAACCTTAAAAGATTGTCTTTTATTCCTTGTTTTGCCCTACCCTCTTCAGTCAACAAACCATGAGAAGTTTTAGAAGGAAGTAAAATCGTGCTTTCTACTCCGGCAAGGCTCATCGATGGTTTTATTAATTGCAGGGTCTTCATGAACTTATGAACATCCAGGTCGTCTTTCAGTTCAAAAGATAACATCCCGCCGAAACCTTTCATCTGCTTTTTGGCAAGTTCATGATCTGGATGATCCTTAAGGCCCGGGTAGTAAACGTTCGCAACTTCAGGTCTTGAATTCAAGAATTCAGCCAGCTGCAGTGCATTTTCATTTTGAGCTTTCACCCTTATTCCCATGGTCTTTATACTACGCTCCAAAAGCCAGACCGTATAATCACTAAGGCTGCCACCAAAATTCTTAGCCATTTGGAAGATCCTTTCAATATTTTCTTCAGTAGAAATTACCGTTCCGGCGAGAATATCGCTGTGTCCTCCCATATATTTTGTAGCCGAATGAATCACCACATCAATTCCAAAATCTATAGGATTCTGGTTTACCGGGGATGCAAAAGTATTATCGATCATACTTACCAGATTATGTTCTTTGGCCAGCTTTGCAACAGCTTCCATATCTGTAAGCTTTAATAAAGGGTTAGAAGGCGTTTCAATATAGATCACCTTTGTATTTTCTTTTATTTCAGCTTTGAGAGAACCAGCACTAGCGTCCTTGGCAAAGCTGTATTCAATCCCAAATTTATCAAACTCTTCAGTGGCCAGATTGCTGGTTCCACCATAAAGCGAATCCTGAAACACCACATGATCTCCCGAACTCAGAAAAGCCATTAAAGAAGTGCTCACCGCCGCCATACCGCTTCCAAAGATCAGCGATGCTTCTCCATGTTCCAATGCGGCCATCTTTTTGGCTAGGGCCACCTGATTTGGAGTATTAAAATATCTTGGATAACGTTTGGTCTCAACATCCTCGAACGCATAGGATGTAGACATATATAAAGGCGACACTGCACCCTTGAATTCTTTATCTTCCAATTCTCCTACATGCGTACAGATTGTGTTGATTCCTTTAGAACTACTCATAGATTATTTTTAAAAAAATTGAGCCCTAATGTACTAAGAATTCTGCTAAAGTAATTTCTAAAGCATTTTCGCCACAGAAGAATCGAGACATAAGTTAATTAAAGTTAAACCTTACCCATGACCTAAGGTGATCCTATGATTTTTGGCTAACTTTCGGATTATCTAAAAAACTGAACAAATGAAGAATGTAAACGCATATGCAGCAAAATCAAATGATGCCGACCTGGAGCCTTTTGATATTGAAAGAAGAGAAATTCTGGCAAATGATGTAAAGATCGAAATCGATTATTGCGGAGTTTGTCATAGTGATATTCACCAGGTAAGAAATGACTGGGGAAATAGTAAATACCCTGTAGTACCTGGACATGAGATCATTGGTCATGTTACCGAAGTTGGTAAGGACGTTAAAAACTTTAAGGTCGGTGATCTGGTAGGTGTTGGATGTATGGTAGATTCCTGCCAGGAATGCCAGTCTTGTAAAGATGACCTTGAGCAATATTGTGAGAATGGAATGGTCGCAACCTATAATGGTGAGGATAAACATCTTGGCGGACATACCTTTGGCGGATACTCTGAAATGATCGTGGTTAGAGAGAAATTCGTCCTTAAAGTTCCTGAAAACCTGGATACTAAAGCTGTTGCACCTCTGCTTTGTGCAGGTATTACCACCTGGTCTCCATTAAGACAATGGAACGTAAAGAAAGGAGATAAAGTAGGTGTAGTTGGTCTTGGAGGCCTTGGTCACATGGGAGTGAAGTTTGCTTCAGCCCTTGGAGCTCACACGGTAATGATTACCACTTCTCCTGCTAAAGCTGAAGATGCAAAAAGACTTGGTGCAGATGAAGTACTCATTTCTAAAGACGAAGATGCGATGAAGAAGCATCAGGGAACTTTCGATTTTATCCTGAATACCGTTCCTGTAGGTCACGACACCAATCCTTATGTAGGTTTATTAAAGCGTGATGCCACTATGACCCTGGTAGGAGCCATAGATGAAGTAGACATTCACGGTGGTGGATTGATCATGGGCAGAAAGAGACTAGCTGGATCATTGATTGGTGGAATCAAAGAAACTCAGGAAATGCTTGATTTCTGTGGGGAACATGATATAGTTTCAGATATCGAGATGATCGATATTCAGAATATCAACGAAGCTTATGACCGTGTTGTAAAATCTGACGTAAAATACAGATTTGTGATCGACATGAAATCCCTGAAAAAATAATATGAGCATACTTTCTTCCCTATTAGGAAATGCAGGGGCCATAGAAAAGGAGAAGCTTCAGGAGAAATACGGGAAATTACTTATTCCTTCTGAAGAAATCGCAGCTGGATTCAAAATCATTCGAGATACTTTTATTTTTACCAATAAACGCCTAATTCTTGTGGATGTCCAGGGAATTACCGGAAGTAAGATCGAATATTTTTCGCTTCTCTATAAGAGCATCACCCGGTTTAGTGTAGAAACCGCCGGTAGTTTTGATCTTGATGCTGAGTTGAAAATCTGGATCTCCGGGGAGCAAACTCCTTCTATTTCCAAGCGTTTTAATAAGAAAGTAGATATTTATGAAGTTCAGAAATTATTAGCTGAATACACGCTCTAGAAAAGAGCCTGAAATGAGATCAGGATGGCGTAGTGGAATTATGAACCTCTGTTATGCTGTGCTGAAGTCTGTATTACGATTTCTGATAATGAATTAAAGCCACTTTTCTAAAGATTGAAAAGTGGCTTTTCTCATTTAAAGATATCATAGTGGCTCCCTTATTCTGATCTGAGTTTATATCTTTGTTTTTTAATATTTGTTGAACGATCAATCCAAAAATATGTCCTTACTTCTAACCAATATCAAGGAATTACTTCAGGTTAGGGAACAGAAAATCCTTAAAGTCTCCGGAAGCAAAATGAAAGAACTTCCCACCATCAAGAACGCATGGCTATTGATCGAAAATGACGAAATTGCCAACTATGGTTCCATGGAAAATTTTCCTGAGATCAGGGCCGATGAAACTATTGATGCTACTGGAAAAATCGTAATGCCTACCTGGTGCGATTCGCATACACATATAGTTTACGCAGGGAACCGGGAACAGGAATTTGCAGACCGCATCAATGGTTTGAGCTATGAAGAGATCGCTAATCGCGGAGGCGGGATCCTGAATAGTGCGAAAACACTGCAGGAAACCCCCGAAGATGAAGTCTATGAGCAGTCTGCCAAACGCCTGGAGGAAGTAATCAAGCTAGGAACCGGTGCGGTTGAAATAAAATCTGGCTACGGTCTTACCGAAGAAGCAGAACTTAAAATGCTCAGGGTTATCAAAAAACTCAGGAAGAATTACGATCTGCCAGTAAAGTCTACTTTTTTAGGCGCACACGCCATACCTAAAAACTACAAAAACGATCCTGATGCCTATATGGATATCGTGATTAATGATATTCTGCCCAAAGTAGCTGAACAGAAACTGGCAGAATACATCGATATCTTTTGCGAGAAAGGATATTTTAGTATTCAAGACACTCATAAATTACTGAGTGCCGCTAAAAAATTCGGGTTAAAACCTAAAATACATGTGAACCAGTTCAACGCTATAGGTGGTGTTAAAGCCGGAGTAGAGCACGATGCATTAAGTGTAGACCACCTGGAGGTGATGAACGAAGAAGATATCGAGGTTTTAAAAGGATCGAATACCATGCCGGTAGCGCTGCCCTCCTGCTCCCTGTTTTTAAGCATCCCCTACACCCCGGCAAGAAGAATCCTGGATGCCGGTCTGCCCCTAGCGCTGGCTACAGATTTTAATCCTGGGAGTACCCCCAGCGGGAATATGAACCTGGTGGTAAGCCTGGCCTGTATCAAAATGAAGATGACTCCAGAAGAGGCTATTAACGCAGCTACCGTTAACGGGGCTTATGCCATGGAATTGAGCGAAACTCATGGAAGTATCACCAAAGGAAAAAAGGCAAATTTCATCATAACCAAAGAAATTCCTTCTTATACTTACCTTCCTTATGCTTTTGGATCCAATTCTATAGAATCGGTCTTTATCAATGGTAAAATGATCTGAAATGAACGGATTAATTTTTTTTAAAAGCACGCATATTGAAAGGCTTATTTCTAAAAGAAATGGAGAGCAAAAATTCGGCGAGAGACTACCATTCGTTGCTAGTCTTGAAGAATTAAAAACCCATAAGGCGAAATATGTATTACTGGGAATTCCAGAGGATATTGGTGTTCGCGCGAATTTTGGTAAACCGGGAACTTCCAGAGCTTGGAAAACGACTCTAAGCTCCCTGGTTAACATCCAGGTAAACCGGTTCAATGACCCTGAAAAATTAATTCTTCTGGGAGAGGTAGATTGTAACCCGCTCATGAAAAGAGCTTCTTTAATAGACGAGTCAGACCCAAATTATCATGCAAAGCTAGGGGACCTGGTAAAAGAAACAGACCAACTGGTTTCTGAAATCATTGCAAAAATTGTAGGCTCAGGCAAAATTCCTATTATCATAGGAGGCGGACATAATAACGCCTATGGCAACATTAAAGGTTCTGCAAAGGCTTTAAAAAAGCCTCTGAATGTGTTGAATATAGATGCACATACAGATCTGAGACAACTGGAACACCGGCATAGTGGAAATGGTTTCAGCTACGCCATAGAAGGGCTGTATTTAAATAAATATTCCATCTTTGGGCTACATAAAAATTACACTCCAGAATATATTTTCAAGGGGATGGAGGCATCTCCAAACATAAATTTCAAATTACTGGAAGATCTTTCGGAAGAACAGGGAAATATCTCTGATAATTTCCAGCAAATGCTTCAAGGAATTAATGATTCTTCCTTTGGTTTCGAACTGGACTGTGATGCTATTGCAGATTTTCCCAGTAGCGCGAAATCGCCATCAGGTTTTAGTGTAGACCAGGTTAGAAATTTTTTAAGGCTGGTTTCGAAAGATGAGAACTGCTGCTATTTTCATATATGTGAAGCTGCGCCAGAAGAGGATAATTCTGCATGGGTTGGTAAAGCTTTAAGTTACTTTATCAGTGATTTTATTTCAGCATAAATTAGTTAAAACAGGTACCCATTGCAAAGATTTCGCAGATCGAAAATGAACATTTGATTTATATCCATTTAATTTTATCGCAAACTTTTAATGCTGTCAAATTGATTGGTTATAGGTTATAATTTTAATAGATTCCTGTCATAGAACTTAATAATTTCCCCAGGTCTGTCTACCATCTTCGTTTAGCATTTTCATAAGCATCATCGGTTTTCCTCCGGTAGACCAAGTCCAGGTAAGCTTTTTGCTGTCTCACACATCGACCACCCTATAAATCCTGCTTTATAATTTAAGACTCATTTTTAAAATGTCCTAAAGCTCATTACTGATTAGGAATATAGCTTCATCAGGACATGAGATCTCCTTTATATAATTACCCGCCAGCTTATTTATTTTCTACCTGACTTCCGCCTTAACGAGAAGAAACGGTATAGCTTTTCACATGGCTATTAATTTGATTTGATATTCTTCCAATCCTATTGTTTCGTCTTTAACAGCAAGCAATCCAAAAGAATTATTCTAATCCCGGGAAATCTCCCGGAATCTGCGCATAGTTCCAACTGCCAGTACCGGGAAACTTTTACAATAATTATTCTGGACCTACCAGCGCAACTTTTGCCTTATCGTTTATTATTCAATTTCCAAAAAAGACAGGATCATTGCTCTGCAGATAGTTTTTGATATATCCCGTTGGTCCATCCAAAACCATCTTGTGTTGGGTACTCCCCTCCTCCACTTTTTTTAGAAAGGTCTTCCACATTATACTTTTCGAGCATTTTGTAGGTATCCTGATATACCTTGCGATTAAGATCCAGCCATCTGGAACTAATATCACCTGCTAATTCGGTGAAACCGTAATTCTCCAGGCCTTTAATGGTTAGCCATTGTAAGGGCGCCCAACCGTTTGGTGCATCCCATTGCTCCCCGGTGTTATAAGGTGTGGTGACAACACCACCGGGCTTTAAGAAAACTTCATTAATTTTCTCTCTAACCTTTTTAGCCTGAGGTTCCCTGGCTATTTCAAAAAATAGCGGATATACGCCGGCAAGAGACAAACGCCCGGTTTGCTCAGATTTCTTAAAATTATAATCCATGAAGAAGCCTTCAGCTTCACTCCAGCAATATTTAAGAATTGCTTTCCTTCGATTTTCGGCTTTCAGAAGAAATTTATCAGAGGCTTCATCATCTCCATTTATCCTGTAGGCATCTGCAATGCTCATTTCGAGATTATAGAGCAGGGAATTTAGATCTACGGGAATGATTGCTGTAGTTTGTATGGTGGAAAGGTCAAACTTTCCTTCTTTATTTCTGCTAAGCCAACGGCTTGAAAAATCCCAACCAGATTCTGCTCCTGCACGTAAATTCCTGTAAACCTCTTCTTTTGAAAGCTCAGGATTTTCAGAAACCGCAATTTCAGCAGTTTTGATATCTTCCCTGTAACTTTCAGGTCTTGGAGTATCATTATCATCCCAAAAGCGGTTAAGCACTTCTCCATCCTTCATTTTTACCACTCTGCGGTAAGCTTTTTCCTGTTCAAGCTTTTCTTTTCCGTTCATCCAGAAATTATATTCTTTTTCCATTTCCGGTAAATATTGCACCATGTTTTCCTGTCCTTTGGCCTCAGCGAGGACTTTTACCATCATGGCAAAAAATGGCGGCTGTGACCTACCCAGGTAATAAGTTCTATTCCCGTTGGGGATAAACCCATATTCATTAATGAGATAAGCGAAATTATCTACCATATTTTGAATAGTTTCTACTTCCTTGTCTTCCAGAAGACCAAGCATGGTGAAGTAACTATCCCAGTAGTAAATCTCCCTGAATCTTCCGCCGGGAACTATATATGGATTCGGCAACGGAATCAAAGTGCCTGAAATACTGTCATCTTTTTTTCGTTTTAATGCCCCCCAAAGCCGGGTGATATGCTGGTTAATCGAAGAGGAATCAGCCTCAAAAGCAAGTTTATCTCCGGGTACCTCAAAATGTTGTTCCACAAATTCTGAAATACCAAAGCTGGTAGTGTCATCCAGCATGTTATATCGCTGTCTTATGAGCCCGACGTTGTATTGAGGTATCGCATCTACAAAAGTTTTACTATCTTCAAAAATCTCCCGATTCTGCACGTCATAGAACAAATCTCCGTAAAGCTCTACCGGAGGCAGAATCTCAACCTTTTCTTCCTGTTTTTCAGTTTCCTGATTAGAATCTGGACCTATTTTACAGGAAATAAAAATAAGTACGATAAGTAGGTAGCTGAACTTATAAGGTATTTTAATTTTCATATGACTGGATTTAATTGAGATATAAATATAAGGGAAATAGAATAGGCATCCTGAATGCGGCCATCTCCAATTAATTAATAATTTTACTTTAAAAATTAAGCAATGCAGATAGTATCCTGGAAACCGGAATATTCAGAGGAATTTAAAGAAATGAATTTATACTGGCTCAAAGAATTCTTCTGGGTAGAGCCACACGATGAAGATGTACTTGGAAATCCCGAGAAATATATCATTAGCCCCGGCGGAACCATATTCTTTGTAAAAGAGAAATCTGAAATCATTGGCTGTGTAGCGCTCATGAAAATGGAAGAAGGAATTTTTGAACTAACAAAAATGGCTATAATACCAGCTCACAGGGGAAAGAAAATTGGACAGAAACTAATGCAACATACCCTGGAATTTGCCAGAAAAAAAGGCTGGAGCAAACTCATTATCTATTCTAATAGAAAACTCGAAAACGCGATACATCTTTACAGAAAATTCGGTTTTACAGAAATTCCGATAGAAGAGAATAATCCCTATTCCCGCGGCGATATTAAAATGCAACTAAACCTTTCATAAAACTTTATTAATTAGGAACATACTCCATTGGTCCTTTTTTATTTTTAAAAAAAAGAGAATTATGAGACAAATAATTGCGCTAATTGCTGTTGGAATATTTTTAACAGGATGCAAGAATGAAACGAAAAAACAGAAAGAAGAAGTAAGTACTGAAATTGCACAGGGTACAACAAAAGCAAAACCTCAAACTGATTCTTTGAATATCCAGATAACGCCTATTTCTCACGCTACAGCGGTTTTTAAATGGGATAATACAGTATTCTATACAGATCCGGTTGGAGGTGCTGAAGCATTTAAAGATATGGCCAGTCCAGACTTTATTCTTATCACAGATATTCATGGGGATCATATGAATGCAGAAACACTTATGGCTCTTGAACCTGGTAATACAAAAATTATCGTCCCTAAAGCGGTACAGAAACAACTTCCTGAAGCTTTACAGAAAAACCTGATCGTGATGAACAATGGAGAGACTATAGAGCATACCGGATTTAGAATCAAGGCTGTACCTATGTACAATTTACCACAAACTAAAGATGCCATGCATGTAAAAGGACGTGGAAATGGCTACGTACTGGAAAAAAATGGAGAACGGCTGTATATTTCTGGCGACACCGAAGATATTCCGGAAATGAGAGAGCTTAAAGATATAAATGTAGCTTTAATTTCTATGAACCTACCTTATACCATGCCAGTAGATCAGGCTGCTGAAGGTGTACTTGCCTTTAAACCTAAAAAAGTGATCCCTTATCATTACCGTGGTAAAGATGGATTTTCAGATGTCGAAAAATTTAAGCAACTGGTGAACAAAGAAGATGCAAATATCGAAGTTGAATTAATGGAGTGGTACCCTCAAAAAGGATAAAAAAGAAGTCATCTCCTTAATTCATTTGCGAAGGTTGATTATATGAAATTCTATTTTGGCTAATTCAAATTTAACAGTCTTTCAACGCAATTGACGTTTAAGAGATGACTTCGGTTTTTTTTGAAGAATCTATATAAATATAAATATCTATTTAAATTTAACAAAATTAATTAAGTGTAATTTATTAATTATCAGAATGTTTTGAATAAAATAAATTCAACCTCTTTTATTCCCTGAGACTTCTTTAATCGCCATTAAAATTTTATTTCCTGTCTTTTGATTGATGAATGCCCCCGGTTATGTATGATAACACATTACTGTCTGGATCATACAACTCCCGGCCCGGTAAGAATTCTCTTCGGGTAAATTATTCACTTTATATTTAAAAAATTGCTCTATGTGCTCCCGTTTAGTATCTGTTGAAAGAGCGGCATACTGAACTTTTTCTTCCGAAATAAGACTAACTTTGGTTGCGATTGATATAAGAATGACTGCAAAAAGAAAAATCTGGATCTTATTCATAATATTGACTTAGTGGTTCTATATAAAAGACGATTACTTCAAATAATCGTTACAGTGCTTCTCACATTTTTAACATTTTGATTGTTAGATTATTACAAGCATATAGTTGCCTTACAACTATCCATAAAAAAAGCCCCGCGCAGTGCGCAGGGCTTTTAAATATTAATATCTCTACCTCTTAAGAAAGTACTTCCTGTACTTTATCTGCGGCTTCCTGGAATTGAATAGCACTATATACTTTCAAACCACTATTATCTATAAGTTCTTTTGCAATATCTGCATTAGTACCCTGCAGACGCACAATGATTGGCACATTCATCGCGTCACCCATATTTTTAGATGCATCTACGATTCCCTGAGCAACCCGGTCACATCTAACAATACCTCCAAAGATATTTACCAGAATGGCTTCAACTTTATCATCTTTAAGAATCAGTCTGAAAGCCTCCTCTACTCTTTTTGCATCTGCAGTACCACCAACGTCAAGGAAGTTAGCTGGTTCTCCACCTGCCTGCTTGATAAGGTCCATAGTTGCCATGGCAAGACCTGCACCATTTACCATACATCCAACGTTTCCGTCAAGATCAACATAGTTAAGTCCAACTTCTCTGGCTTCAACTTCGGTTGGGTTCTCTTCACGAATATCACGCATCTCTGCATAATCCTTGTGACGAAATAATGCATTATCATCTAAGGTTACCTTAGCATCTACGGCCATGATTAGGTCATCGCTGGTTTTCAATACCGGGTTAATTTCAAATAAAGAAGAGTCAGACTTTTCGAAAGCTTCATAAAGAGCCATCACGAATTTGGTCATTTCTTTAAAAGCTTTTCCGCTAAGACCAAGATTAAAGGCAATTCTACGTGCCTGGAATCCTAATAATCCCGTAGAAGGATCTATCTCTTCTGTGAATATAAGGTCAGGAGTTTCTTCAGCTACAGTTTCGATATCCATTCCACCTTCAGTAGAATACATGATCATATTACGACCAGTAGCACGGTTAAGCAATACAGACATATAATATTCTTCTGGTTCGCTGTCTCCTGGATAATATACATCTTCGGCAACAAGCACCTGATGAACTTTTTTCCCTTCAGCTGAAGTTTGAGGAGTTACAAGATTCATCCCAATGATATCTCCAGCGATCTCTTCTACTTCTTTAAGGTTCTTGGCAAGCTTCACCCCACCACCTTTACCACGTCCACCGGCGTGTACCTGTGCTTTAATCACATGCCATCCGGTTCCCGTTTTTTCGGTTAGTTCTTTTGCAGCATCTACTGCTTCCTTGGCGTTTCTTGCAACGGTCCCACGTTGAATGCGAACTCCGAAGCTGCTTAAAATCTCTTTTCCTTGATATTCGTGTATATTCATAATCAGCTATTTCTTCTGTATTAATTACGGAAGGCAAAAGTAACAAATACATACTATTGTACCAATCTTTTTTGAGCATCTTAACGCATACCAAAACCAGCAACTTCCATTATCTTCAAGCCTTTTAAGAATCAAGCCGAAGAAAACATCTTTGAAAATAAGATATGTCTCTATTCAAAAATGAATATTTTAAACCAAAGCTTGCATTTAAGAAATAACAAAATGTAAAAATCGGTTATATTTGATACAGACCTTATTCCTCAAAGAATAAGAACTATATTTTTGCGCTAAATTTTAAAGAAAAGATGACACAAAAGGAACTACTTTCGGTTGCTGAAGAATTTGGAAGCCCCGTCTATGTTTACGATGCCGAAAAAATTATATCACAATACCAGAGACTTACCGATGCCTTTAAGGTTGATAACCTGAGAATTCACTATGCCGTTAAGGCACTTTCTAATATTTCTATCCTTAAACTATTGAATTCGCTGGGCTGCGGACTGGATACGGTTTCTGTTCAGGAAGTTAAACTCGGTCTAAAGGCCGGAGTAGCTCCAGAAAAGATCATTTACACGCCCAATGGGGTTTCCCTGGAGGAGATCGAAGAGGTAGTAAAACTTGGAGCCCAGATCAATATTGATAATCTCTCTATCCTGGAACAATTTGGCAGTCGTCATCCTGAGATCCCGGTATGTATTCGTATAAATCCTCACGTGATGGCCGGTGGGAATTCAAAGATCTCTGTTGGACATATAGATTCAAAATTCGGTATTAGTATACACCAGATGCCTCATCTTTTAAGGATCGTAGAGAATACTGGAATGCATATTAACGGAATACATATGCATACCGGAAGTGATATTCTTGATATTGGTGTTTTCCTGCATGCTTCAGAAATATTATTTGAAGCTGCGAGGAATTTTAAAGAACTTGAATTCATAGATTTTGGAAGTGGTTTCAAAGTGCCTTATCGCGAAGGAGATATAGAAACCGATATTGAAGAGCTGGGAGAACAGTTAACGGAAAAATTCAATAATTTCTGTAAAGAATACGGCAGAGAATTAACTCTTGCTTTTGAACCTGGTAAATACCTTGTTAGCGAATCTGGGAAATTCCTGGCTAAGGTAAATGTCATCAAGCAAACTACTTCTACGGTTTTTGCAGGCATAGATACCGGTTTTAATCATTTAATAAGACCAATGTTCTATGGCTCACACCATGAGATCAGCAATATTTCCAATCCAGATGCCAAGCCAAGATTCTACAGTGTCGTAGGATATATTTGCGAGACCGATACTTTCGGGAATAACCGCAGGATCTCGGAAATTCGCGAAGGCGACATCTTAAGTTTTAGCAACGCCGGTGCCTATTGTTTCTCCATGGCCAGCAACTTCAATTCGAGATTTCGCCCGCCAGAGGTTCTCTGGTATAAAGGCAAAGCGCACTTGATTAGAAAACGTGAAACTTTCGAAGACCTTACCAGGCACCAGGTAGAAATGGAGTTTGAAACTTCTCCGAAAGAACTAGCAAATAAAGATTAAATAGAAAAGCAGCCAGATGGCTGCTTTTTTTTGTAGATCGATTATTGAAGATAATTCACAGGTCCATAAATTTAATAAATCTCTAACCCTCACTGTTAGCCCATTTAAGTATCTTAATTGAAAAGATAAAAATGACCTACCAGTTCGATAAAAGTCTTCCGTTAAAAAAGAACATAAGCACTATTGCTGAAGAAGAAATTGAGGGTTGCTT
>JBFIMP010000050.1:0-13393 GCA_041611635.1 Christiangramia sp. | reverse complement strand
ATTGCTATAAACTCCAGTGAGATCATTCTGGGAACTATCAAGAATGGTATTGTGCATTATGATTTTAGGGATAAAAGCTTCAAGATCTACAATCGTACCTCGGGATTACAGAACAATACAGTTCTGGGAATAGATTATTTTGATGATAAACTCTGGCTTGCTTTGGATAAAGGGGTAGATATGATTGAGCTCAAAGCGCCTATTAACTTCTATACAGATAATTCTGGCGAGCTTGGAGCAGTATATGATCTGCATAATTACAATGGCAATTATTATCTGGCCAGCAATACCGGGATCTATAATTTCAAAAATTCAGAACTTGGGCTAATTGAGAATGCTAAAGACCATACCTGGAACCTGGAGGAAATAAATGGCGTTCTTTATGCTAATCATAATACCGGGATCTATGAAATATCAAATGGTAGGTTTATTCCAATAGATACCCGCACGGGAAGCTTCTCCATAAATGAGATAGACAATCTAAACGATAAATTATTGATTTCTCATTATACCGGGATTAGCATATATGATCAAAAAACCGGAGAGATCAGGGAATTAGAGGGAATCAATTTTCCTGTGAAGCAAGTTGCATTCGAAAACGATCACACCTTCTGGGCCGCGCATCCATATGAAGATATTTATAAAATCTCTCACGAAAATTTCACTAATCTTAAGGTCGAAAAGATTCGTCCGCTTGGACAGAAAGAAAACTATAACCCAAAGATATACAAGTTGAATAATCAGGTTGTTGCTTATGTCAATGGGAGCTGGCATCAATACAATCCATTTCAGGGTGATTTTGAAAGCTCTGAAGATCTTAAAGAATTTGAAGGTTCAAAATTGATTTATAAGGGTTCTAATTATTATGTGTTTGTAGAAACAGACAGCGGGAGCCTTCTTATTACAGATCTTCATGATGAAAAGATTAGAATAGGCCCTAAAGATCTCAATCAAAGGCTCGTTAAGTCTAACGAGAACTTTATTAGGGAAAATGATTCTATTTTCTATGTGACCCTAAACGATGGGTTTGCCAGGATAAATCTGAATAAGCTTCGATCGATCAATGGTGATAGGTGGATGAGTACTCCTTTTGTTAAGGAATTTACAGACGATAATGAAAATTATGCATTACAGGAGACACCCGTAATTCCATATAACAGTTCAAAAAATATAAAAATAAAAGTAGGATTACCCGTCTCAAGCGCATCCAGGCTTACCTATACCTTAGAGGGAGAGGAAACTATTGCAGGGACTGTTAATTCTGGGGTTCTTACTTTCAGAAATCTAGCTCATGGAGACTACCGTTTAAAACTGAGTGCCTGGGGAACCGGAATGGATGAAGTCTCTACTACCAGTTATAATTTCACCATAGCGCCGCCCTGGTATCTTAGCCTTCCTGTAAAACTTGTTTACATAGTAATTCTTATTTCAAGCATATTTTTTATTTACTGGTTAAATAAGCAGAAGCTAAAAAAGCATCAAATGCAGCTGGAAGCGAAATTTGAAAAGGAGCATGCCGAGAGATTGGACAGGCTGGAAAAGGATCGGTTAATGCATGAAATAGACCTGAAGCGAAAAGAACTTGCCAATACAACAATGATGGCAGCAAAAAAGAATGAAGTCCTTATGGAAATTCAGGGAGAATTAAATAAGGATAAGAATAAATTCTCTAATCAATTTCGTGTAAAGCATATAATGACCAAGATAAATAATGCTGTGAAGAATAAGGACGAGTGGAAGGTATTCGAGACGAACTTTAATGAAGTACATGAAGATTTTTTCAAGGATATATTAGAAAAATATCCAAAACTTACCAGTAAGGATCTCAAACTTTGTTCTTACCTAAAGATGAATTTATCCTCGAAGGAAATTGCTCCTTTAATGGGTATTTCTGTAAGAGGGGTAGAGGTACATAGGTATAGGCTAAGAAAAAAAATGGAACTGGATAGTGATGTGAATTTGACAAAATTTTTAATTAAGAATTTCTGAATTCTTAATAATTCTGTCAAAAATTATCAAAAAAACACTACTACATTACTACATCAATCTCTAAAATTTTGCTTGAAAAGCTACTTCAATAGGCCGATAAACTCTTTGTTTATGGGGTTTTAACGTGAATTTTGGATTGAAGTAGCAGTTGTGTACTAAAACGTTTGCGTAGATGAGGCTTTATGAGCGTATCTTTCACCTACAAATTAAGCAAAACACCCTACTAGTATGAAAGTAAAACTATTCTTGGCTAGTGTATTTTTTCTGGTCTTCTCAGAATTATCTTATGCACAGCAAACCAAAACTATTACTGGTACTGTTATAAGTGCCAATGAGGTCCCTCTACCCGGAGCAGAAGTCAAAGTTAACGGTAAGGATATCTTTGACGTAACCGATTTTGACGGAAACTTCACTTTAGAAGGCGTTGAAGTTGGAGATGTATTCACGGTAACCTTTCTGGGATTTAAAGATAAGGTCGCAGAAGTCACCACTAGTTCTAATTACTCTGTTTTTCTCGAAGAAGATGCGGGACAATTAGATGAGGTAGTTGTAGTTGGTTACGGTACACAAAAGAAAAGAGATCTTACCGGGGCTATAGCTTCGCTAGATTCAGAAGAACTCGAAAAAACACCTACTGCCAACGTGATGCAGTCACTACAGGGAAAAGTTTCTGGTGTGCAGATCGTAAGCGCTGGCTCTCCCGGAGATTCACCAACAGTGCGAATAAGGGGATTGGGAACTTTCCAGGATGCGACCAATGTATTATATGTTGTTGACGGTACGTTATATGACAACATAGATTTCCTGAACACAAAAGATATCAAATCTGTGAACGTACTTAAAGATGCTTCGTCTTCGGCTATTTATGGTGTACGTGCCGCTAATGGGGTTGTGATCATAGAAACCAAATCTGGACGTAAAAACCAGAAACCTCAAATTGAATATGATGGTTATACCGGTATTCAAAGAGCGCAGAACGTTGTGAAAATGGCCAATGCCGAGCAATTTGTGACCATGGCCCTTGAATCTGGTTCTGCGGCAGATGAGCAATTTGTGAATAATGCCATTCAGCGTTATGGAAGAAGCCGAGTGAATCCCAATATCCCAGATGTTAATACAGACTGGTATGAAGAAGTACTAAGAGATGGTATTATTCAGAACCATAGTATTGGAGTTTCTGGTGGAGCAGAAAAAGTTACCTATTCTATAGGTACTAACTATTTCGCACAGGAAGGTATCCTGGATATGAAAAATGAATATGAGAGGTTTAACATGCGCTCCAAGGTAGATGTAGATATTTCTGATCGTTTTAAATCTGGAGTGAATGTTATTTTTAGTAATGCAACAAAGTATACCCCTGAAAATGCAGCCTGGTTCAAATCGTATTTTGCGGTTCCAATCATGCCGGTAATAGATTCATTAAATACTGGAGCTTCACCAATTCCTTATTCTAATGCCCAGATACTGGGATATCGCGGTACACAAAACCCTTTTACAGATATAACTTTTAATGAGAATCGCCAGAAGATCAGAAAAGTGCTGGCGACCCTGTATTTTCAATATGAAATAATTCCAGAAAAGCTAGACTTCAAGACCACCTATAGTCATAACCTTTCTGCTTTCGAAGAGAGATATGTGAATTTGCCTTATCTACTGGGAAATAACGTTGAAAGAAGATCAAGTATAACCCGTGCAAATAATACCTTCTCGAACCAGTACTGGGATAATATCTTAACTTATAACGATCAGTTTGGAGATCATGACCTCACGGTTATGGCCGGTTCATCTTATAGGGATGAAGCTTCTAATAATTTTTCAGCAACCGGGCAGGATATCGCCGGGATCAAACTGGAATCAAGTTGGTTCCTAAACTTTGCAGATCCAGAATCATTCAATAATAATGTTTCAGAAATAGGTAGAAGATTCTATGGTCTATCATATTTTGGTAGAATCGCCTACAACTTTAAGGATAAATATCTTTTGTATGGTACATTCAGAGCAGATGGATCTTCTAAATTTACCAAAGATCCATGGGGTTATTTCCCTTCTGTAGGAGCTGGATGGGTGATTAGCGAGGAAAACTTCATGGAAGATAACGGAGTTTTCGATTTCCTTAAATTAAGAGCCAGCTGGGGTAAATTGGGTAACGATAATGTTGCAGCCAGTGATGGTTCCAACACCATCAACGTTATTACAGCAGCTTTAGGTGAACAACCTAGAAATGGTATTACATCTACCAGTGTATTTTCAGATAATACCTGGGAGGTTATAGAAGAAGTGAACTTTGGTATGAACATGGAAATGTTTGACAACAGACTGTCTATTGATGCCGATTATTATATCAGGGATACTGAGGACGCGATCTTACCTGTGTTTATTCCTATAATCAATAGAAGTGTTAACCAGAACTCAGGAGTAATTCGTAACCAGGGATTAGAATTGAACCTTAACTGGAACCAGCAGGTTTCAGATGATTTCAGCTATTCTATTGGTGCAAACTTTACCACCCTGGATAATGAAGCTATTTCTATCGAAGATGAAAGAGGTTATATAGACTCAGGTAGCGCTGAATTTCGCCAGAGAACACAGGAAGGCGGTCCGCTTTTTGCGTTCTATGGTTATGAAAGGACAGGGGTTTACCAAAATCAGGCTCAGGTAGATGCAGATCCAATTGCAGTAGAAAACAACCTTTCTCCTGGAGATCTTATTTACAGGGATCAGAATGGAGACGGAGTTATAGATGATTCAGACAGGGTGATTTTGGGGTCTTTCTTACCAGAATTCACATTTGGTGGAAATATTGGAGTTAACTACAAAGCTTTTGATATGACTATGAGCTTTTATGGTCAAACTGGGAATAAGATCCTGAACCGTAAAAGAGGTGAGATCATCTTTACACAGGATACGAATATGGATGCAGATCTTGCAATTAACAGATGGCATGGTGAAGGAACGAGTAATGCTTACCCTTCATCAGCCGGATTGCGCAAAGCCTGGAACCAGAGATTAAGTAATTTCTGGGTTGAAGATGGAGATTTCTTTAGAATCCAGAATATCCAGGTAGGATATACCATTCAATCTGAAGCCCTTCCGCAAACAAGGTTGTATTTTACAGCAGAACGACCATTTACATTCTTTGACTATAATGGTTTTGACCCTGAAGTTCCAAATGGTGTAGATAGACAAACCTATCCTATCCCATCTGTGTATACTATAGGACTAAATATTAAAATTTAAAAAAACGCGATATGAAAAGAATTGAAAAATCAATTATTCTAAGCGTATTCACCATACTTGCCTTGGCTACCACTATTTCTTGTAGCGACAAGCTGGATACGCAGGAGGGTCAGCTGAATACAGGTGATCTTGATTACACTAATACAGACGATATGATCGATCCCGTTATTGGTGCTTATTATGAATTTGCCACCAGAGGTTGGGAAGAACCACTTTTGCTGGGAGTAAGAGGAGATGACGTAAATGCTGGTGGAGAAGGAGATCAGCAACCTTTTTCAGATACCGATAGATTTATATACAACAAGGATTACTGGATGTATAATTCTTTATGGAATGTACATTACAATGATATAGTGAACATGAATACAGCTATTCTCCAGGTAGAAAACTACAAAGAGTTTGCTGAAGGTGATGATATTGCCAGGGCAGATCAATATATCGCTGAAATTAGTGTTCTAAGAGCCTGGTTCCATTTTAACCTGGCTCGCGTTTGGGAGGATGTTTTTATAATTACATCCAATCAGCCTAGCACTGAAGTTGAAAATGGTGTAGCCAGCAAAGCGGAGGTAATGCAATTCATTATTGACCAAATGGACATGGCGATCCCTAATCTGCCAGATGCCCGACCTAACGAACGCACAGACATCCCTGGTGGAGTTACCAGTTATACTGCTTATGCTTTAAAAGCGCTTGCCTACCAGGAATTGGAAGATTATCAGGGAGTAGCAGATGCTGCAGGTGCGATCATCAATTCAGGCAAGTTTTCATTATATCCAGATTTCTACCAGTTGTTCAAGAAACCAGGAGAGCTAAGTGATGAGAGTTTGCTTGAAATGCAATACTCAGACTTTGGATCTTCCACTGGAGATGCGGTTTATCATTTATACGCGCCATTCGGACCTCAAAACTGGACTCCAGAAAGAGAGAACGCGAGCAGTGGATGGGGGTTTTACGAACCTAGTATGAAGTTTATTAAATTCATGATAGACCGTAATGAAACTGTGCGTTTAGAAACTTCAGTTTTATTTACAGATCGTGGAATCGCTGAGATTGAAAATGATGGTTATACCATGCCTTCATTTGTAAGCAATACCACTCCTTCTGGAGATATCATCAATGATTATGCAAGAGCATTGTTCGCAAGTGGTAAGCATTATTTACCATCTGTACAATTAACCGATGGTAGAAACGATTATGGAGCCGGTAAGAATATGATCGTGATCAGGTATGCCGAAATTCTATTAATGTATGCAGAGGCAGTTACTCAGGGGGCGAGCGCCACTGCAATTCCTGCAGACGCAGCAGTAAATCTGGTAAGAGAGAGAGCAGAGCTTTCCACAATTTCTGGTGTTACTCAGCAGGATGTACTGGATGAAAAATTTGCTGAATTAGCCATGGAGTGGGGAATTCGTTATTACGATATGATTCGTTTAGGTAAAACTGAAGAATTGAGTTATGATGGAAGGTCCTTTTCATCTGGAGACCAATACCTGCCTTATCCGCAGGCTCAGGTTGATGCCTTGCCTTTAAATGCTACTCCTGTAGATCGAAATACGGCTATGAACAATGCATTGCGACAATTAAACTAATTAGATATGAAATATTTTAATATAAAGCTTTTAAGTTTATTCTCATTTGCCCTGACTTTTATTGCATGTGAGTATGATGGAATAGATCCTATAACGAAGGTAGATCCGGGCCCAGATCAGGGTGCTCCAGAAGTTACTATTAATGCACCTTTAGAAGGAAATACAATAAAAGTACTGGAAGAGGTTTCTAGCATTGATATTAAATTTAAAGTAGAAGATGATATCGAGGTTGCCAGCATAGAGGTAATGGTAGATGGTAATGTGATCGCAGCTATGAGCGACTTTAAAGATTACCGTATCGTGATTGAAGAGCTGGTCTATGATAATATCGCTAATGGAGACCATACGGTTACCGTTAAAGCGACAGACCTTGAAGGGAATATAACCTCCAAAACCGTGAATTTCAGTAAGGAGCCTCCATACTCTCCAAAATTCGATAATGAATATTTATATATGCCATTTGATGGGGATTATGTAGACTTAATGACCCTGAGAAGTGCCGAGGTTACAGGGAGTTTAAGTTTTGCCGGCGAATCTTTCTTAGGTTCCAACGCATACACTGGTTCTCCAGATTCCTATATCAACATTCCTTTTGATGGATCTGTTGGTTCAGAATTTACAGCATCTTTCTGGTATAAGGTTAGTGGAGATCCAAGCCGTGCCGGGATACTGGTAGCAGGGGCAGATCAAAATCGTACCCAGGGCTTCAGATTATTTCGGGAAGGAAGTGCAGATGAGCAACGCTTAAAATTAAATGTAGGTACTGGTACTGGAGAAGTATGGAATGATGGAGGTACTATAAACCCTAATAATAATGAGTGGGTACACGTCGCTTTCACGGTAAACTCTGAAGAAACAGTAATCTACCTTGATGGAAATCCTGTGAATACAGGAAATATGGCTGGTTCTTCTATAGACTGGACGGGAGTTGAAAACTTAACCATAGGTTCGGGCGGAGAAACTTTTAGCTACTGGGACCACAAATATGATAGCAGTGATATTGATGAATTGAGAATATTTGATGCTGCACTTTCTCAGCAAGAAATCCAGGGATTGATAAATGCCTCTTCCGAAACTTTGAAATTGTCATTTGATGGCTCGTACCAGGATGCGGCTTCCAATCGTGAGATTAGCGTGGTAGGTAATCCTGGATTCGCAGGTGAATCTGTTAAAGGTTCAAATGCATACGCTGGGGCTGAAGGTTCCTATTTAACCATGCCTTCTGAAGGATTACTAAGTCCAACCTTCAGTGCGACCTTCTGGTATAAAGTAAATGCCAGTCCAGACCGTGCAGGTATTATTGTGATAGGACCTGAAGACACCGATAATCCGGATGCACAAAATAAAAGAACGAGCGGTTTCCGTCTATTCCGCGAAGGAAGTGCCAATGAGCAGCGCATTAAACTAAATGTAGGAACAGGGGATGGAGAAAGCTGGAATGACGGAGGTGTAATTGATGTAACAGCCGAAGAATGGGTTCATGTAGCATTTACGATCTCCAGGACCGAGACATCTATTTACCTGGATGGAGAATTAGTGAATACAGGAACCTTGGCTAATCCTATAGATTGGACAGGGACAAATCTGGTATCGGTTATGTCTGGAACTCCACGTTTTACGGAGTGGGGACACCTGTCTGATTCTAGTTTTATGGATGAGTTAACTTTTTATAATAAAGTTCTTACCAAAGAAGAAATTGAAGCCAATATGGCTCAATAGAACAATCAATAAAGCTCTGGGCTTTCGGCCTGGAGCCTTTATTAAATTATGAATTTTCCGAAATAAAGTAATTTCTGTCCTTCTTATTTTTAAAAATAATGGTACAGAGAAACAGTTAACTATGTTCAAAATCGACCTTTCTAAAATATTATTCTTCGCAGGATTCCTATTCTTGATTTCCTGTTCAGATGATTCAGGTCCTGGTTATCAGGAACCCTATATTCCCGATACCTCAGATAACGGTCCGGTAGTAGAAAGTTTAACTGATAATGAGCTGTTGGATCTGGTGCAGGAACAAACCTTTAAATATTTCTGGGATTTTGCGGAACCAAATAGCGGAATGGCTAGGGAAAGATCTCAGGATGATGCTTATGGCGGTCAGGGAGATGATATTGTCACCACTGGCGGAACAGGTTTGGGTCTTGCTTCTTTCCCCGCAGCTGTAGAACGTGGCTGGATAAGTCGTGATGAAGCTACAGACAGGTTGCTCAAAATTCTGGATTTCCTGGAAAAAGCACCTAAATATCACGGTGCATTTTCGCATTGGTATTTGGGAAGTACGGCTCAAACCAGGCCATTTAGTGATCTGGATAATGGAGGTGATCTTGTAGAAACAGCCTTCCTTATTCAGGGATTAATGATCTGCCGGGAGTATTTTGCAGATGGTTCAGAAAAAGAGAACGAAATAAATTCAAGGATCACCAGCATCTGGGAAAATGTGGAATGGACCTGGTACACTCAGGGTGAAAATGTGCTTTACTGGCATTGGTCACCGTTCAACCAATTTGCCATAGATCTCAAAATCCAAGGCTGGAATGAGTCATTAATTGTATATGTACTGGCAGCTTCTTCACCCACTTACCCTATTTCTAAAGAGGTTTATAGTGAAGGCTGGGCCTCTAATGGTTCTATTATAACCAACAGAAACCATTATAATATTAATCTACCAATGGGACCAAGTTTTGGGGGACCATTGTTCTTTAGTCATTACTCCTTTATAGGCCTGGATCCAAGTAATTTACAGGATCAATATGCCAATTACTGGAAGCAGAATGTAGCGCACAGCCTGATAAATTATAATTACTGTGTTAATAACCCTAAAAATTTCGAGGGTTATGGTGAAAATTCATGGGGTTTAACCGCCTCAGATAGTAGAGAAGGATATGCGGCACATAGCCCTACTAATGATGTGGGAGTTATAACTCCTACCGCCGCATTATCCTCTTTTCCTTATACACCCAATGAATCCATGGCTGCTCTCAGATATTTCTATGAAAATCAAGGAGATAGGCTTTGGGGAGAAATGGGGTTTTATGATGCATTTTCTGAAGAATATAACTGGTATGCCAATGGGTATCTGGCGATAGATCAGGGGCCTATTGTGGCCATGATAGAGAATTACAGGACGCAGTTACCCTGGAAACTATTCATGGCTAATCAGGAAATTAAAGATGGTTTAACTAAGCTTGGATTTAGTTTTTAAGACAAATCATCAAAACAACCAAAAAATAAAATGATCAAAAAATATTATCTGCTTTTTATAATTATAGGCTTTGGCTTTGTTTCATGCAAGACCGATACCAATAAAAGGGAAGTTGCTAATGTCGCTGAAAGTACTTCCTCTAATAAACTTTTAGAGGAAACGCTTCTTGATACAGTTCAAAAGCAAACCCTTAAATATTTCTGGGATTACGCCGAGCCAAATAGTGGCATGGCCAGGGAAAGATTTCATCCAGATGGAGACTACCCTAGAAATGATGCGCATGTAGTTACTACCGGTGGTTCAGGTTTTGGACTTATGGCAATAGTTTCGGGAATGGAAAGAGGATTTATTCCGAGGGATTCTGCTGTAGCAAGACTTGATAAGATCGCCAATTTCCTCGCTGAAGCTCCACGTTTTCATGGAGCATGGTCACACTGGCTCAATGGAGAGACGGGAGAGGTTCAGGCTTTCGGTGAGAAAGACAATGGAGGCGATATCGTGGAAACCTCTTTTTTAGCCCAGGGATTTATTGTAGTACGGGAATACCTCAAGAATGGATCAGAAAAGGAAAAAGCAGTTGCTGAAAAATATGATGTGCTCTGGAAAGGCATAGAATGGAACTGGTATACCAACAAAAAGAATGGGATTTACTGGCACTGGTCTCCTGTCTATGAATGGGAAATGGATTTTATGATCGAGGGTTATAACGAATGCCTTATCACTTACGTGATGGCAGCCTCTTCACCAGGTCACGCTATAGATGCAGAAGTATATCATGATGGCTGGGCCAGAAGTGGAAATATCACTACAGATAAGGAAGCTTACGGCTTACCTTTGATATTGAAGCATAATACCCATGGAGAAAGAGGAGGACCTTTATTCTGGGCGCATTACTCATATCTGGGTCTAAATCCTAAAGGACTCTCAGATAAATATGCCAATTACTGGGATCTTAATGTTAATCATAGCCTGATTAATTATAAGTATGCTCAGGAGAACCCAAAGAACTTCAAAACATACGGACCAAAATCATGGGGATTAACTGCCAGTTATAGTAAAAATAAAGATGGAGGAGTAGGATATGCGGCTCACTCGCCAGATAGTGATCATGGGGTAATTTCTCCTACGGCTGCTATCAGTTCAATTCCCTACACACCTGAAAAGTCTCTTGCGGCGATGAGATATTTCTTTACAGATCTTAATGACCTTCTTTGGGGACCGGCGGGATTTTACGATGCCTACAGTCTTGAGGGAGAGCCATGGGTTGCAGATAAATACCTGGCTATAGACCAGGGGCCAATGGTAGTGATGATAGAGAATTACCGTACAGGTCTTATCTGGGATCTTTTTATGGGAGCACCAGAAGTACAAAACGGATTGCAAAAATTGGGTTTTACCTATGAAAAATAGTATTCAGTATTTATGCATTGTTTTAGGTGTGATTCTATTATTAACGCCTTTAGATCTTAATGCTCAAACTAGAGAAGATTTTAAAAGAGAAAAATACATTTCTGAAAATGATACGCTCAACTACAGGGTGCTTTTTCCGGATGATTTTTCTAAAGATGAGAAGTATCCGGTGGTTCTGGTTTTGCATGGTGCCGGCGAAAGAGGAGACGATAATGAAGCCCAATTGGTCCACGGGAGTGATCTTTTTCTCAAAACTGAGAATAGGGAGAAGTTTCCTGCGATAGTGATATTCCCGCAGGCTCCCAAGGAAGATTACTGGGCGAAAGTAGAAGTGAAGAGAGATACTATGCCTTTCCAGTTCGATTTTAAGAACACTGAAGCAACGACAAAATCTCTAAATACGGTAATGAAGTTAATGGATTCGGTGGTGAAACAGGATTTTGTAAATGATCAAAAAATATACGTGGGCGGCCTTTCTATGGGTGGTATGGGTACTTACGAGCTTATCTATAAGAAACCTGAAATGTTTGCCGCAGCCTTTGCTATTTGCGGAGGGGCCAATCCAGAGATAGCCAGGGATTACCCAAAAGCATTTCCAATCTGGATTTTTCATGGAGAAAAGGATGATATCGTTCCACCCGCCCTGTCCATAGCGATGGCGAGGGAGATTAACGATTACGGAGGGAATGCTAAACTTTCTCTGTATCCAGAAGATAACCATAACAGCTGGGATTCTGCTTTTTCTGAACCTTATCTATTACCGTGGTTGTTTTCTAAAGAGCGAACTAAGGAATAAAAACTAAAGTACCGCTACAGTAATAAATTAATGAAGAGTTTAAATAAAATACTTGCAGCTTTTGCTACTCTGGTCTCAGTTTTTCTTAATGCCCAGGAAGTGGTGCCTGAAACCTATATCAATCCGCTGGATATAGATTATTCCTATATGGTCTATAATTCAGCAGATAATATTTCCTATCGTTCGGGGGCAGACCCTGCCGTTATAGAGTACCGGGGAGAGTATTATATGTTTGTAACACGATCTTTCGGATACTGGCATTCAAAAGACCTGTTGAACTGGGAATTCATTAAACCCAAGCAGTGGTTCTTTGAGGGATCAAACGCACCTACTGCATTTAACTATAAGGATTCGCTCGTCTATTTTGCCGGCGATCCTGCAGGTTACGGGAGTATACTTTATACCGATGATCCTAAAAAAGGCGAGTGGACTCCCACTGCCTCGATAACCAACAACATTCAGGATTCTGAACTTTTCATCGATGATGACGGGAAAACCTACCTGTACTGGGGCTCTTCCAATGTTCACCCGCTTAAGGTAAAAATGCTGAACAAGGACGACCGTTTTCTTGAAACCGGGGTTCAGAGAGAATTAATCAACCTGGTCGAGGAAGAACACGGCTGGGAAAGGTTTGGGGAGAACAATTATCACCCCACGTTAAAGGAAGGTTATATGGAAGGTGCCTCCATGACCAAACATAATGGAAAATACTATTTACAATATGCCGCTCCCGGTACACAGTTCAATGTGTATGCCGATGCCGCCTATATTGGAGAAACACCGCTGGGTCCCTTCAAATATATGAAGAACAATCCATACAGTTTCAAACCTGGCGGTTTCACCAATGGCGCCGGACACGGCGTAACGGTAAAACAGACCAACGGCCAGTACTGGCATTTTGCCACTATGGCCCTCGCTTCTAATTCGCACTGGGAACGAAGGTTATGTATGTTCCCAACCTATTTTGATGAGGAGGGATTAATGTATACCAATACCAGTTACGGGGATTATCCCCTGCACGGTCCAGACCATCCTTTAAAGGCTGGGCAGCATACCGGCTGGATGCTGCTATCTTATAAAGGAAAAACCACCGTTTCTTCTTCACAGAAGCAAATAAGAAAAAGCACTTCTACAGATGGGGAATTCGACATTAGCGAAATACCGCTTAAT
>JBFIMP010000049.1:0-13538 GCA_041611635.1 Christiangramia sp. | reverse complement strand
CCATCCCGAACAGAGTAGTTAAGCCCGTTAGCGCAGATGGTACTGCTTTTTTGTGGGAGAGTATGTCGCCGCCTTCTTCTTGAAAACCCCTTCAGATCTCTGAAGGGGTTTTTTTATGCTTATATATGAACGGAAAAAGAAATCCTGATCTCAAATAAGTTACTTTGGACCAATGTATTTTTTTCGGTATCTGAATAGGCTAATTGTTGTCATTAATTTTCGCAAAAATATAAACACTAATATATTTCCCATCCTTAAATTCACAATCAACCATTCTTCCTTCTAATTTAAAATCCAGTTTTTTCAGAAGTTTAGCGGAATTAATATTTGCAGCTTCAACATAAGCTTCTATTCTATGAAGTCCTTTATGATTGAAAAGAAAAGGTATAATAGTATTGGCAGCTTCGGCAATAATGGACTTGCCCCAATACTGAGGTAATAACCAGAAACCTATTTCAGCCTTGTTGAATTCCGGATGCTGGTCATTGATCCCAATAGCTCCGCAAAATTCATTTGACTCTCTTAACCTGATAGCCCACCAAAGACCTGAATTTGATTTTTCAAGATTGGTATACCAATTCATTTGTTTTTGGGTTTCTTCAAAACTGGAATATTGTACACCGTAATATCTAATGACTCTTGGATGGGAGAGACCTTTAAAAATGTTTTCCTGGTCGCTGGTTTGGATCTTATCAAGGATTAAGCGATCTGTCTCGAAGTGGGGGAATTTTTGTTCTTTCAATTTTAAAGCAATCATTTTATGCTGTTATCAAATTTATATAACTGCTCAATAAATTTAAGTTTTTGTTTTAAGGATTTGCAAGCTGCATAAAAAAAAGCTGCCCAGCTTTCTGAACAGCTTTTTCAACCTAACCTAAAATCTATCAATCAATGAATTCTTCACCATGTCTTACGGGCTGCAGATCTTCTAACTCTTCTGGTTTAAATATCCTTGATTTGATCACGAACCTTAACCCTAATGGGATTTCCAGAGAGAAACTGGAGCCACGACCTTTGGTTACATCTACCATAAGATGCGTATGCTTCCAGTATTCAAACTGATCTTTGCTCATAAAGAATTCACATCCGTGAACTGTGCCAAGCCATACATCATTTTCGTTGAGCAATAGATCACCTTTTTCAAGACACATAGGGGATGAACCATCACAGCAGCCCCCGCTTTGATGAAACATCAACTCCCCGTGACGCTCTCTTAACTGATCTATTATTTCTGCAGCTTCTTTTGTTATTTCTACTCTCTTAGTCATATATCTATTAAAAGAATCCCATTGGTTTCTTATCATAAGAAACCAGCATGTTTTTAGTTTGACGGTAATGGCTCAACATCATTTTGTGGTTTTCACGACCAATACCAGATTTTTTATATCCACCAAATGGAGCATGAGCCGGATAATTATGGTAATTATTTACCCAAACTCTACCTGCTTTAATTGCCCTGGCGATCTGGTATGCCTGGTGCGTGTCTCTGGTCCATACCCCGGCACCAAGACCATATAAGGTGTCATTTGCGATTTCTATCGCTTCAGCTTCATCCTTAAAGGTGGTTACACAAACTACAGGTCCAAAGATTTCCTCCTGGAATACCCTCATTTTGTTATTTCCTTTCAGGATAGTTGGTTTGATGTAATATCCACCTTCCAGTCCTTCATTATATGCCTTTTCACCACCGGTAAGTACCTCACAACCTTCCTCCTTACCAATATTGATGTAATTAAGGATCTTTTCATATTGATCATTTGAAGCCTGTGCACCCATCATAGTATCTGGATCTAAAGGGTGACCCAGTTTAATTGCTTCGGTTCTTTTAATTACGCGTTCAATGAATTTGTCATAAATGCTTTCCTGGATCAATAATCGGGAAGGGCAGGTACAAACTTCACCCTGATTTAGTGCGAACATCACCGCCCCTTCAATACACTTATCGAAGTATTCATCGTCTGCCTCCATGATGCTTTCGAAAAATACGTTTGGCGATTTTCCACCTAACTCCAAGGTTACCGGAGTAATATTTTTAGATGCATATTGCATGATTAACTGCCCGGTAGTGGTTTCTCCCGTAAAAGCTATTTTGTTGATACGTGGGCTGGAAGCCAAAGGTTTTCCTGCTTCAGCACCAAAACCATTCACAATGTTCAGTACTCCTGCCGGCAGAATATCTTCTATCATTTCCATAAGTATCATGATGCCAACGGGAGTCTGTTCTGCAGGTTTAAGAACTACGCAGTTACCTGCCGCCAGCGCCGGTGCTAATTTCCAAGTAGCCATCAGGATTGGGAAATTCCATGGAATAATCTGTCCTACCACACCAAGGGGTTCAGTTACATTGATACAAACCGTGTTTGAATCAAGCTCGGCTACAGAACCTTCTTCAGCCCTGATCACCCCTGCAAAATATCTAAAATGATCCACCGCTAAAGGAAGATCGGCGGCAAGTGTTTCTCTAACCGCTTTCCCGTTATCCCAGGTTTCGGCCCTTGCCAATTCCTCAAGGTTCTTCTCCATAACATCTGCAATCTTTAGCAAAAGATTACTTCTGTATGCTGCAGAAGAGTTATTCCATTCTGGAGCCGCTTTCCATGCGGCATCGATAGCCTTATTTACATCATCTTCAGTAGACCGGGCAACTTTAGTAAAGGAATTTCCATCTACAGGAGAAATATTATCAAAATATTCACCCTTAACTGGAGCGGTCCATTTTCCGCCTATAAAGTTGTCATACTTGTCTTTAAATTTAGGTTTTTCGATCTTTTGCTTTTCGGTTGTTTGAACGTTGCTCATAATAATTTAAATTTTAATTCATTTAA
The DNA here is from genome assembly GCA_041611635.1 of Christiangramia sp. GTDB lineage: Bacteria > Bacteroidota > Bacteroidia > Flavobacteriales > Flavobacteriaceae > Christiangramia. Next base: position 10,713 of record JBFIMP010000049.1, on the reverse strand, counting down.
TAAGTGAAGTCAACCGGTGGTTAATCCGGAAGTCCTTTAAAGTTAATGGTAAATCATTAGAAACATCTGACGTATTCTATCAATGCCATGAACAAATCATTTATTTATTGATATATATTTAAAAAATATGCTCTTAAATTGTATATTTAGGAATATGATACCCGGTCTAATTTTATATAGAAAATGTTGAGAAATATGGATCTGTCAAGCGATTTCTATGAGAACCGGAAGCTAGAGAATCTGGTGGAGAATCAGACCTCCTATACTCTTAGTAATGCCGCCCTGCATATATTTGAAACTCATGTACAAGCCGAGCGAGTTTTACTTCAGTTTGATAAGCCGGTTCTAGCCAGTATGATAAGAGGGAAAAAGATCATGCATTTACGCGACCTGCAATCTTTTAATTTTCTTCCCGGCGAATCCCTGATCCTGCCTTCGAATGAAATAATGCGTATAGATTTTCCCGAGGCACATATAGATAATCCAACCCGTTGCCTCGCCATGGCAATTTCTGAAGATAAGATCTCTAAAATTCTGGAGCATATGAACGAATATATGCCCAAGGCAGATGAAGCAGAATGGAGCTTAATGGACTACAATTTTCATTTTACCAACGATATAGGAATCTATCAGATATTGCAACGTTTAATCTTTTTATTTACCGAAGATCATCCTTCAAAGGACCTGTTTGTAGACAATATGCTTGATGAACTCATTATAAGAATTCTACAGACCAATTCACGAAAAATATATACCAACGAAAGTTTTAAATTGAGTTCGGAAAATCGCCTGGCTTTTATCGTTGATTATATAAGGAGTAATTTACAAGACCCTTTATCTGTAAAAAGCCTGAGCAGGAAAGCCTGTATGAGTGAGTCCAACTTCTACCGCGTCTTTAAAAACGAACTTGGTATTTCACCTACCGATTTTATTAATAATGAGCGTATAAAACTTGCAGCTAGTCTGCTGCAAAACCCTGCTAAAAGCATAAAAGAGATCTATCAGGAATGCGGATTTGAAAGCAGATCCTATTTTAATCGCGTATTTAAAAGCCGAAAAAAGATCGCTCCGGGTGATTATCAATCAAGACTGCAGATTGGGGTATAAATAGTTATAAAATTCAGTCTTTAATAAAGTCGCTAAAATCCTTAAAGAACTCCTCTAAAAGGAGCATTTTGGTAGAAAGAAATTTTTTTACTTCGGGCCAGTCCTTTTTATTATGGATGCTCACGTTTTCGATCTGAACGTATACTCTGGAAATCATTTTCCCTTCAGGTAATTCATAGTTTTCTTCCAAAACAGCTTCCGGTAGATAATCTGTTTTTAGAACTTTCTGTAGAGATTTCATTTTTTCAAAATAATACGCCCGTATCATTTCGTCTTCATCTGCAATATCCAGAGATACCTGAGCAAGCTTTCTGTCGAAGCTAAACTTTAGCTGGATCTCCTTCATTTTGGTATTGTACAGCAACCATTTATGAGGAAACTCCTTTCCGAAGCTCGTCCAGAACTCCTGCCTTAATTTCTTTGATTCATCCCTGCTAAACATCTAGATAAAATAAGCCAGTAAAATTCCTAAAATAATCACTCCCAATTTAGAAGCATTAAAAGAGTGATTTTTTGAAGATTCAAATAGTATCGTGGTGGAAACATGCAGAAAGATACCAATCACCATAGCGTTTATATAATCTGAATATTGCGAAATAACAGGAACGCTATTTTTAAGCCAGCTCCCCAGCGGCGTCATGAGCGCAAAAAATGCCAGAAATAGGAAAACCTTGGTCTTGCTAAGTTTACTCTGAACAAGAAAAACTGAAAGTATGGCTGCAACCGGGATCTTATGAACTACCACACCATGTAATAAATGATTATCATTATCTAAAGGAAAGCCTTCCAGTAATGAATGCAGACTTAAACTAATAAGCAGGAGGATGGGGAACGCGTTAGAGTTTTCATTAAAATGAAGATGGCCGTGTTCAACTCCTTTTGAAAGAAATTCCAGGACTATCTGTAACAATAATCCCAACATGATAAATACGCCGATACCCGAATCTGGTTCACGGTAGACATCTGGTAGTAACTCCAGTACCGTAACCGCCAGAAGGTAAGCACCGCTAAAGGCCAGTAATAATTTAAAGCCAGAGGAACTGCCTGGTTTCAGAAAGATGGAGATCACATAACCAATGATAACGGCAAGTACAGGTAGAAAATAAATATATAGATCTGTTAGCAAATCAAAAAGGGTTGGTTGTTGCCGGAAGGTGCAGAACTATATCCTGAACAATCCTGTAATAATTATACTTTCGGACAAAATTAACTTATTTTTGTCGTTCTATAAAGAAGGAATATGGCTAATAACTTTAGAATGATCGCAAAGACCTTATATGGTTTTGAATCGATCCTCGCAAAAGAATTACTTGACTTAGGTGCAATGGAAATCAAGGAGGGGAACCGCATGGTGAGCTTCGTAGGTGATAAAGGCTTTATGTACAAAGCAAACCTTTGTTTGAGAACAGCCATTAAAATTCTAAAGCCCTATGAAAGTTTTAAGGCGAATTCTGAACAGGAACTATACGATAATATCAAAAGATTACCCTGGGAGAAATTCCTGGATGTTAAAGGCAGCCTGGCGATAGACTCCGCTGTTCATTCAGATATATTCACCCATTCTCAATATGTAGCCCTTAAGACCAAGGATGCAATTGTAGACAGGTTCAGAGAAAAGTTTGGAGAAAGACCAGATGTAGATCTTGATTTTCCAGATCTGCGCATAAATATCCATATTGAGAATAATTTCTGTAATGTTTCTTTAGACAGTTCGGGGGATTCACTGCATAAAAGGGGATATAGAAGCGCAACCAATATCGCACCCATAAATGAAGTACTGGCAGCTGGAATGTTGCTAATGTCGGGATGGGACGGTCAGTGTGATTTTCTGGATCCAATGTGTGGTAGTGGAACTATACCGATTGAAGCCGCCATGATCGCATGTAATATTCCACCTAATCTTAATAGAAAGGAATTTGCTTTCGAAAAATGGAGTGACTGGGATGAAGACCTATATGAGAAAATAGAAGAATCTGCCCTTAAAAAGGTTAGGGATTTCCACTTTAAGATCAAAGGTTATGATAAAGCTCCTTCAGCAGTGATGAAAGCCAAGGATAACGTGAAAAACGCCAACCTTTCAGACTTTATAGAAATTCAGCAGAAGAGTTTCTTCGAAAGTGAAAAGGAAAATGAAGGCTATTTACATATGCTTTTCAATCCGCCTTACGGGGAACGCCTGGAAATAGATATTGAAGAGTTTTACGGAAAGATAGGGGATACACTTAAACAAAATTATCCAGGTACTCATGCCTGGTTTATTGCGACCAATTTTGACGCTATTAAAAGTGTTGGTCTTAGAGCTTCGCGCAAGATTAAACTATATAACGGGCCACTGGAAGGCAGACTGCTTAAATACGTGCTTTACGAAGGTTCCAAGAAGAAAAGCAAACAGGAAAATAATTAGTTCCTTGCTTTCTTATAGAAGGGGATAAGGTAGGAAATGGAATATCCAAATCCTGCTCCGAATTCGCTACTATCGTAAGTTCTTCCAAAACCCGGAATGGTAAGATTATCGAAATTCGCCGGAGTTTTTTGACCGATTCTTCTTTTTAGCTGAACATTTGCTGAGAGAAAGAGGTTATTAAGGACTTCTACTTTTATGCCTACCATAACTTCAGCCCAACTGGCAGTTAGACCGGTGTTTTCTACGTTGTCTTCACGAAAATCTGGTCCAAAATAATCGGAAGAAGTATAGATCCTGTAGTTCTCAAGAGTTTGAGAGAAGGTTGCGAAACCATAGCGAAGTCCAACAAAGATCGCATTCTGCATATCCAGCCAATTCTCGTAGGCATTGTAATCACCTCCAACTTTAATATAGCTTCCGGAGGAAAACGTCTGTATATTATCTCCCTCGAAAGTTCTCTCTTCAGTTCCCAGTTCTGCGGCGATATAGTAATTTTTATAAACCCGGTAATCTCCCACTATTTCCAAACCACTGTAAGTATCATCCAGCACAGAACGCAATGGCTTACTTAAATCTACACCAGCCCTAATCCCGTATTTTTCTCTATACTGCACGGTATCCTTAGCTTTTGCAGATTGCTGTGCAGAAGCTGAAATCCCAAGGACAAGGATCATTAACAGGCTAGAAAAATATCGATACATGGGCTTGATTTTCGTCTTCAATATCTGTTTGCTCTATTTCTACATCCTGGATCCAACCGCTGTCTCCTCCAGAGTTATCCAGAGAGGTTTTAAGACCTACATAATTTACTTTATAGGCGCAAGCACGGTTTATATATTCTTCATTACGGGCATAGGTAAAACTAAGGGTGTCTCTTATCCCGCTATTCCTGGCTGTAGTATCATTTGCAGCAGTATTTAGGGTAAATACATAGCTTGTTCGATCTGCATTTGTTTTAAGAGGGATTGCGATACTATCACCGCTAAACCTGAAGTAACGAATTGGCGAATTTCCACCGGTATTAATTACAAAATCGGTACTGTCGCTATCTATGGCTCTAATGCTCAGGTTTTGTGGTGACTGAAGATCAAATGGTTCCTCATTTTCATAAAACCGGATGATAAGCAGGGGGGTGGTATCTGTGGTCTCTGGGCAAATGTCGTCCCTCTGGCAAGCAACTCCAGAGAATATCAACGCTATAAAAAGAAGCCTATAAAATTTATTATTCATCAAATTTAACTAGCGTTTTTCAAGACATACCACGTTCTCTACGTGATGAGTTTGAGGGAACATATCTACCGCTCTCACTTTAGTTACTTTATAATGCTCATCCAGTAATGCCAGGTCCCTTGCCTGGGTCGCAGAATTACAGCTTACATAAACTATTCGTTGCGGCAATATACCAATTATTTGTGCGACCACATCTTTATGCATTCCATCTCTTGGTGGATCGGTTATGATAACATCTGGATGTCCGTGCTCATCGATAAAGCTTTGGGTGAATACCTTGCGCATGTCTCCAACATAGAACTCCACATTTTCTATATTATTTCTTTCGGCATTCTCTTTGGCATCTATAATTGCCTCTGGTACGGCTTCAACCCCAACTACTTTTTTAGCATTTTTAGCCACAAATTGAGCGATGGTGCCGGTTCCTGTATAAAGGTCATACACTAGTTCATCTCCCTTAAGATCTGCATATTCCCTGGCGATCTTGTAAAGATTATAGGCCTGGTCTGAATTTGTTTGATAGAAAGATTTAGCGTTGATCTTAAATTTAAGACCTTCCATCTCTTCAAAGATATGATCACGTCCTTTAAAACAGATCACTTCCTGATCATAAATGGTATCGTTCGCTTTATTGTTCACAACATACTGCAGTGAGGTAATCTCCGGGAATCTTTCATCTATGGCGTTTAGAAGCAATTCTCTTTGTTCTTTATCATCCTCATAGAATTGTACCAGGATCATGATCTCACCGGTAGAGGTGGTCCTTATCATCAAAGTACGCAATAAACCTTCCTGTTTCCTGGTATTAAAAAAGGCCAGATCGTTCTGGGTAGCGAATTCTTTTACAAAATTCCTGATAGCATTGCTAGGGTCTGCCTGGAGGTGACATTTCTTAACATCAAGGATCTTGTCCCACATCCCGGGTATATGAAAACCAAGTGCATTTCTTTCTTCGATATCTTCTCCGCTTTGGATCTCTTCCTGGGTTAACCAGCGACTATCGCTAAAGGAAAACTCCATTTTATTTCTGTAAAAATAGATCTCTTCGCTTCCTAAAATAGGAGTGATCTCGGGAAGTTCAATTTTCCCTAACCTGCGCAGGTTATTTTCAACTTCGTTCTGTTTATATTCCAATTGGAACTTATAATCCATATTTTGCCATTTGCAACCACCACAGGTTCCAAAATGCTGGCAAACAGGTTCAGTTCTTTTTTCGGAAAGTTTATGGAATTCAACTGCGGTTCCCTGGTAAAAGGATTTCTTTTTCCTCGTGGTCTGTACATCAACAATATCACCGGGAACGGCGTTATCTATAAAAATGACTCTGCCATCTGGAGATTTGGCAATTGCCTTACCTTTGGCACCCGCATCTATAACTTCAATTTCTGTAAAAAGCTTGTTTTTATTTCTTCTCGCCATAGCGCAAAAATAGGATAATTAACAAGATTTAAAGAGAGCCTGCTTGAAATTTTCAGCAAACATTTAGTAATTTGCAGGAATTCAAATTGCAGGGATGATTTCTCTCCCATTTCGTTATTTTTCAACCGAAAAAAGAAGGAATTGCAAAACAATAATTCTAAAACGAAAACTAACATGCCATTACCTAAAATCAACTCTTCAGAAGAAGCGATTAAACTTGAGGACCAACACGGAGCACACAATTACCATCCACTTCCTGCCGTATTGAGTAGAGGTGAAGGTGTTCACGTTTGGGATGTAGAGGGTAATAAATATTACGATTTTCTTTCTGCATATTCCGCGGTTAATCAAGGGCATTGTCATCCAAAAATCGTTGGAGCCATGCATGAGCAGGCTTCAAAATTAGCGCTTACATCAAGAGCATTTCATAATGATATTCTTGGGGCCTATGAAAAATATGCGACCGAGTATTTTGGTTTCGATAAGCTCTTACCAATGAACACAGGTGCTGAAGCCGTTGAAACAGCTATAAAAATCGCACGTAAATGGGCTTACGAAAGAAAAGGAGTAAAAGAAACAGAAGCAGAGATCGTAGTCTGTGCGAATAACTTCCACGGAAGAACAACGACAGTGATCTCTTTTTCTAATGATGAGGAGGCCAGACGTAACTTTGGTCCTTATACACCAGGATTTACAAAGATACCTTATAACGATATTGATGCTTTGGAAGCAGCCCTAGAAAAGAATCCGAATGTAGCTGGATTTTTAGTGGAGCCTATACAGGGAGAAGCGGGGGTTTATACACCTTCAGATGATTATATGATGAGAGCAAAAGAGGTTTGTAATAAGCATAATGTTCTTTTCATGGCAGATGAGATCCAAACCGGTATCGCCAGAACTGGTGGCTTACTTGCTGTTTGTGGACATTGTACCTGTGAAGGTCACTGTGAAAGACAGGAAACCTATAGTAAACCAGATATTCTTATCCTTGGAAAAGCACTTTCTGGAGGTAACTATCCGGTATCTGCTGTATTAGCAGATAATGAGGTAATGGATGTGATCCAGCCAGGACAGCATGGATCTACATTCGGAGGTAATCCTGTGGCGGCGGCAGTAGCTGTTGCAGCATTAGATGTAGTAAAGGATGAGCACCTAATTCAAAATGCCCGTAAACTAGGTAAACTTTTCAGAAGATTGATGGATGATTATATCAAGGATTCTAATATCGTAAACCTGGTTCGAGGCCGCGGATTATTGAATGCTATTGTTATTAATGATTCTGAAGACAGTTCTACTGCCTGGGATATTTGTATGGCTCTTAAAGATAACGGTCTTCTTGCCAAGCCAACCCATGGTAATATTATTAGATTTGCGCCGCCTCTTGTAATGAATGAGGAGCAATTAAGAGATTGTGTAGATATTATTATCAAGACACTTAAGCAGTTCGAAAAATAGTTTTGAAATAGTTTAAAAAGTAAAAATCCCGCAGGTAGCGGGATTTTTTATTTCATAGGTCTCCTCAATATTATCCTCCATATTCTCTAAGGATCTCTTCCTGCATCTGCTCGATTCCTTCGAGGCCACCTAGAGTGAAAATTGCAATGATCGTGCTTATTAGGCTAAGCGCGCTTAATACTAATCCTATTATTGCCAGAATTCTACCGGTTTTTACGTTTTGATATCCTGTGTATAGTTCTGGATCTGCATTATAAATTTCTATGGCTCGGTTAGACATGACCAGGGCGATGATCCCAAAGATCACACCGGCAAAGCCATAACAGCAACATCCTATTATAGATAATATTCCGAAAACTAAGATGAGGGTTGAATTGGGTAATTCTCTTTTTTCCATAAATTTTGTGGTTGGTTAGTTGAAAATATGAATCATTTTATAAATGTATGCACCGCCAATAATAACTGCATTAAAAATTATGAGTCCGATCTTGATATTATAATCAAATTTAAATCTATAAAACAGATTAAATAGAAGGAACAGGAGCAGAATAGCAAGACTATATATGGCAGGATACATATTAAAGGCCTGGAGGAATTCTCCTTTAAAAAGTAAGACTACAGCCCTCTGAGCTCCACAGCCGGTACATTCCACCCCGAAAAGTGATTTATTCAGGCATGGCAACATGTATTCTTCAATACTATTCAATTTCTAATGCTAATTTTTTTGGTCAATTCCCTATTATCGGTGGTATTTACCTTCACAATATAGACAGCATTGCTCAAATTTCCCGTTGGAAAATTAAATTCTTTCTCTAGATTTTTAAAATTTTCAAAATAATATAATTTTCCATTTAGGTCATACAGGCTTAACTTTTGAATACCTGCATCATATAGCAATTTCACCTCAAGTTGGTGCTCAAGGTTATTCTGAAAGATCTCGATGGAATTTAATAAGACATTTGCGGGTTTTATCTCTGGAGAGATTGTTTTCTCTTCAGTGTTAGAATCGCTTTGGAGCTTCTCAATAAAACTTAGAAAAAAACGGTCGTTGTATTCACCCTTAGGCAGGTAGATCTTAAGGGAACCGGTCTTTATACCAAAATAGAGATCGTCTTTTGAATCATAGAGAAAAATACGGTCTGGATTGAAATTGGTTAATTCGCCAATGGAGAATTTCATGGCAGAATCCTTGTCAAGTATGACTTTCAGCGGAATCAATTCCTGATCTATCCTGGGTCTTACATTGATGACGAAAGCCATATTCGAAATATTCCAGCTGATGTCTTTAGGATTTTCATTCATTTTACGCGCATCCATAGCATGATCTTCTTCGGTACTGGAATCTTCTTTAAAAACCAGTACCAGATCCTGTATATAAGTTGAATCTATTTCAACCTGCAGTTTCATAAAGCTGATTTCTGTCTCTGGAGATTTGAAAACGGAGTAATCAGGATGTTCCTTTTTAAATATACGGTAAGAATTTTTGAAGCTTAGTACTCCATCGTTTTTACCTCTTATCATAAACCCCTGGCCAATAGGACTGATCTTTCTTTCATAAAATCGTCCTGATTCACCGGTTTCTGTGTCGTTTGAATATCTTTTGAACATTGGCGGAACATACATGCCGACTCCCGGAGAGTATGTGCCATAACCGCCTTCATAATCTGCAAGGATATGAGAATTACCATTTTCTTTAGAGTCCCAGAAATAAGCTATTCCAGTGGTTGATGTATTTTCAATAAGAAATTTATTCAGGTCCAGAGCTGAAGGATACGGATTACCCACAAGGAGTAACTGGTCTTTTTTTACAGGTAATTCTATATGCCCGTCATTTGGTGTTCCTCTAAAATCATAGGTTTGAGCGTTTCCCTTATTTATTGGTTCGCCTTCAATCTCATTTAAATTGATCCCGGTAACGCCCTTCATGGTAAAACCTTCACCTGGCAGGAGATCAAAATGATCTCCAATGAATGCCCAACTGGAATAATTAATCCCCGAATAAGTGTATATCCACCGGCTCGAGATACTCAATGGATTGCTTTGTCCATCAAGCGCAGAGATCAATTTTGCATTTTTACTATTCGTGGAACTTATTGGTTCGAATAAATAATCATTTAGCTTACTATCGTTTTGGTCTACTAAAACCGGTAAAGACCAGTAATTGTAATCATAGGCATTTGAAGTTCCTTCCTGAAAAACAGATATTTTCCCGGTTCCTTTATTTTTATTGCTGGTTTTTTCTCCCTGTAGCAAGTGAGAATCTTTACGCAAATAAATACTGGCCTTGGTATCCGGTTTTTTATTTTCAGATAGAACGATCTCATTTCGCACAAAGATCAGCCGATCTTTAGCATAGATATAACTATCAGATTTTTCTGAAGGAGTAACATATAATTGTGCATTTATACCAGATGCGGTAAAAATCATCAAAAAAAGGAGTGGAAGCTTCATGAAAGCCATAAATTTGCATAAATGTAATCAATAAATCATTCATAATCACCTTTTTGAATTATTTAACCTACTGAAAATGAATAACTCACAAGTAATTAATACAACTCTTATTGTCCTTGGGGGCACATTGTTGTTATATAGTATTTCTGTAGAAGATGTAAGTCCTTATTTTAAGATCATTGGCCTGGTTATAATAATGCTGGGCCTGTATCGAGCCACTAATTACTGGGTAGCCACGAAAGATGATCACAAGGACGAAAATGAAAACGATAAGCAATAATGGATTTTAAACCGGACGACAGGGTAGAGCTTCTGGATGATGATCTAAGTGGGATCGTACAGAAGGTTCATGGAGATGAGATCGAGATAAAGACCGAAGACGGTTTTATAATGAGCTTTCCGGCAGATCATTTGGTGAAGATCAAAGACGATATTAATGATATCGATGTTGAGGAATTCGATTTTGAAGAAGTATTAAAAGAAAAAACACCGCCTAGTAAAAAACAGTCTTCTAGAAGTAAACCAAAGGATAAAGGCGCTCCACCTATGGAAGTAGATCTTCATATCCATCAACTGGTAAAATCTTCCCGTGGAATGGCCAATCATGAAATGCTAAACCTGCAGCTGGATACCGCAAGGCATAAACT
>JBFIMP010000048.1:0-13725 GCA_041611635.1 Christiangramia sp. | reverse complement strand
GGAGTTGGACCATGGTTGCCAAATCCTGTAAATACTGCCAAAAAGGTTGACCAAGTTATCGTTCCAGATGTGAATGAGGAACTGGACTATGTTTTTGAAGCTATAAAACTTACTAAGCAGGAACTTAATGATGATGTTCCTTTAATAGGTTTTGCTGGTTCTCCATGGACCATTTTATGTTACTGCGTGCAGGGTCAGGGTTCAAAAACCTTTGATAAGGCGAAAAGATTCTGCTTTATGGAACCTATTGCCGCGCATACCTTATTGCAAAAGATCACAGATACCACGATCGCTTACCTTAAGGAAAAAGTTAAGGCGGGAGTAGATGCGATCCAGCTTTTCGATTCATGGGGTGGGCTTTTAGAGCCTAAGGATTACCAGGAGTTCTCCTGGAAATATATGCAGCAGATTATCGATGCTTTGAAAGACGAAGTTCCAGTGATCGCTTATGGTAAAGGATGTTGGTTCGCTTTGCAAAAAATGTCACAATCTGGTGCAGCTGCCCTGGGAGTAGACTGGACCTGTGAAGCTAGAAATGCAAGGTATTTAAGCGGCGGACAGATCACTCTTCAAGGTAATTTTGACCCGGCAAGATTATATTCCAAACCAATAGAGATAAAATATATGGTAAACGATATGATTAATGCTTTTGGTAAAGACAGGTATATCGCTAATCTGGGTCATGGTATCTTACCAGATATCCCGGTAGATAATGCCAAAGCCTTTGTAGATGCGGTAAAGGGATACCAACCGCCAAACTCATGATAAGCAACAAGAGTTTTAGAGACGATGAAAATGAAAAGGCTGGGGAAGTCTTAACAGGCTTACTTCAGGAAGATTTCATGCCAGACCTGTGGAGAAAAAGCCAGAGAGAAAAAGTCGATAAGGCGCTGGAGGAAATAATAGAAACCGGACTTTCGGGACTATATGAAACTTTACCCGATGTGTTGCTTCTAAAACTTCAGCATAAAAGATTCAGTGCTCACCAGTATGAACATTTTGGCGATCTCATGCTGAATATTGCGCTGGTAGAGCCAGACCACACACAACAATTGGCCAGGCATGCGTTATTCTTTTACGAATATTCTCAAACTGAATCTAAAACATATTCCTTCGGCCTGATCGAAAAAATAAAAGAAGCAAATTCCCTAAGTTAATGCGTAAAGAGTTTTTAAAATATATAAAGGAACTACAGGATAAGATCACCTCAAAAATTGAGGAAATCGATGGCAGGGCCAAATTCCATGAAGATATCTGGAAGCGCGAAGAAGGCGGTGGCGGAAGGACCAGGGTTATAGAAAATGGAAAGGTTTTCGAAAAAGGAGGAGTTAATATCTCTGCGGTCCATGGACCACTGGCTCCCGCAATGCAAAAATATTTCAAGGTTGGTGATGTAGATTTTTTCGCCTGTGGGCTCAGCCTGGTGCTCCATCCAAAAAATCCGATGGTACCTACTGTACACGCGAACTGGAGATATTTTGAAATGTACGACAAGGATGGAACTATTATAGACCAATGGTTTGGCGGTGGGCAGGACCTTACCCCCTATTATCTTTTTGAAGAAGATGCAAGACACTTCCATAAGGTCTCTAAAAAAGCCTGCGATCCCCATGGTTTTTCTTTATACTCAGACTATAAACAAAAATGCGATGAGTACTTCTGGAATGCGCATCGCGATGAAGCCCGCGGAATAGGCGGACTTTTCTTCGATTACCTGAAAGGCGACAGCCATATGAAGATCGAAGACTGGTATGATTTTGTCACCGATATTGGAGATTCCTTCCTGGAGGCTTATGTTCCTATTGTGGAAAAGAGAAAAAACATGTCTTATACTGAAGAGAATAGAAAATGGCAGGAAATAAGACGTGGCCGCTATGTGGAGTTCAATTTAGTGCACGATAAAGGAACTTTATTCGGATTGAAGACCAACGGAAGAATAGAAAGTATTTTGATGAGTCTGCCACCTCATGTGCAGTGGGTTTATGACCATCATCCTGAAAAAGGAAGTGAAGAAGAGAAGCTGCTTAAAGTGCTTCAGAAGCCCGTGAAGTGGGTTTAGCAAACAGCTTTAAGCGCTAAGCATTTAGCTCTGATTATTGATAACTATGGTAGATTATAGAAATTATACGGTTTGGAAAAAAGCTCATGCCCTAGTACTGGAAATCTATAAAATTACCCGGAGTTTTCCTGAAAAGGAAAAATTCAATTTGATCTCACAATTAAATAGAGCCGCCCTTTCCATCCCAACGAATATTGTTGAAGGTTGCGGAAGAGAAACCCAGAAAGAATTTTTACGTTTCCTGCATATTTCTTCAGGTTCAGCTTTTGAACTTGAATATTTAATTTTAGTTTCTACAGATTTGAAATTTATAGATTCAGTAAATTCTAAAAAGCTGATGACTGAAATAATGGAAATCAAAAAAATGCTTTATGTACTAATTCAGAAAATTAAATCTGATCTAAAATTAGCTTAAAGCTTATAACTTAAAACTTATTACTATGTTCCCACTACGCCGAAACAGAAGACTAAGAACGAACGAATCTGTAAGATCACTGGTTAGAGAGACCATTATCTCTCCTAACGATTTTATAGTGCCGTTATTTATAGTTGAAGGGAAAAATGTAAAAGATGAGATCGCCTCTATGCCGGGATATTACAGGTATAGCCTTGATCTAATCGAGAAAGAAGTAAAAGAACTTTGGAGCCTGGGTTTGAAGTCGGTTTTACTTTTTGTTAAGGTACCAGAAGATCTTAAAGATAACGCCGGTAAAGAGGCGATAAACCCTGAAGGTTTGATGCAACGCGCAATAAAAACCGTTAAAAACGCGGTTCCTGAAATGCTGGTAATGACCGATGTTGCCCTGGATCCTTATTCTGCCTACGGACATGATGGGATCATTGCCGACGGAAAAGTGCTGAATGATGACACTACTGCCCTACTAGCTGAAATGTCCCTTTCCCACGCCAAGGCAGGAGCCGATTTTGTTGCACCTAGCGATATGATGGACGGCCGCATTTTTGAAATACGCAGCCTGCTTGAAGATGAAGGATTTGATGAGACGGGTATTATGAGTTATTCCGCGAAGTATGCTTCCGCTTTTTATGGGCCTTTTAGAGATGCGCTGGATTCTGCCCCGGTAGACGCCAAGGATATTCCAAAAGACAAGAAAACCTACCAGATGGATCCTTCAAATCGCGATGAAGCCATTAGAGAAACTTTGATGGATATCGAAGAAGGTGCAGATATAGTCATGGTAAAACCTGGATTGTGTTATCTGGATATCGTTAGAGATATCAGGAATGCGGTAAATGTACCGGTAGCGGTTTATCAGGTAAGTGGTGAATATGCAATGATAAAGGCTGCAGCAGAAAAAGGCTGGCTGGATCATGATGCTGTGATACTGGAACAATTAACCGCTATCAAGCGTTCGGGAGCAAATATGATCGCTTCCTATTTTGCGAAAGAAGCAGTGAAATTAATTTCTTAATAGCGTTCCCCAATTTAAGCTTTGGGTTTAATAATTTATAAAACAGAAATGCCGGTTTATTCGACCGGCATTTCTAGTTCTGAGTATTTTAATACCAAATAAAATAATCTCGACCTGAAAAATATAACTAAATTTTTGGAGGCAGAATTTGTTTTCTATGTAGCTTCACCTTGTGAAAATTAAGAAGTCTTTTTTTAGTCTGTTCCTGCTGCAGGTTATTTTACTAACCTCGGCCAAAAATGCTTTTGCTTTCACCAAAATAACTCCAGGTTTTGATTTAAGACAGGGAGCATATCTAAAAAAAGAGCAGGATACCAAGTCCGTAATTTTTGAAGAGACTGTTGCTGAAATCAGTTACAGATCTTCACAGGAGAATGAAAATGATTTCTTTCCCCAGTATCTGGATTTAGGTTTTAACGAATTTGAAACCCAGGTATATTTTGAAGAAAAAGTCGCTTCAAACTTTCAGCCGAACAAAAGAACTCTTCTAAGAACGCAGATCTTTCCATTCCATTTTTTCTGGTAATTAAACAGCTACTTCCCGGCTTTTAAAGCAAAAATTTGCACGTTCTCTAAACGGGCAACTGTTCAATTACTTAATTCAAATAAAATGGATAATGCATCTTTAATGATTGGAACATTGTTGTTGGTCATCTTCATGTTTCCGATATTTTACGTTTTGCTGCAACAAAGATCAAAAGAAGCAAAACAAATAAAAGCACTTAATACAATTGCCGCTAAACAAGGCCTTAACCTGGATAAATTCGCAATTATTGGCCATTTAAGCCTTGGATTTGACAGTTCCAATAAAATACTGCTAACGATAGATCCCAAAACCGAAGTTGATCATGAGATTATAGACCTTAAAAAAATAAGCCGGGTGAATATTTTAAAAAATACCCTTCGTGTTGACTCCAATAAAGAAAGGATCATTCATCTTGGTCTGCAATTAACAGAGCGAAACTCTTCAAAAATCACCGAACTGGTTTTTTATGATGAAGAGGATTACGAAAGTACCGATGCCGATATACGTTTGCATGAGGCAAAAAAATGGGATGAGATCATTCATAAAAATATGGCTGTATAAGTCCTATTATTAGTGATACTTACAAGCCTTCCGGGATTACGGAAGGCTTTTTTAATCCCCTTTTATCATTTCTTTTTTAAAATTTGCATTCAGAATATATAAATTAGCCAGTCTAACAGTCATTTAAGCATATGGGCTTACTATTTATTTATGCATTTTTATCCATCTTCTTTTCATTCATGTGCTCGATACTTGAAGCGGCATTGCTCAGTATCACACCATCTTACATCAAGATAAAGAAGAAAGAAGGAAAACCTTATGCAAAGATTCTCGCTGGTCTAAAACAGGATATTGATAAACCACTTATTGCCATTCTAACCATAAATACGATTGCGCACACCGTAGGTGCCATTCTGGTTGGGGTGCAGGCAGAGAAAACATTTGGAGGGGGGGATAATTCTGTGGGAATCGTATCTGCGGTAATGACCCTGGCTATCCTCATCCTGTCTGAAATCATCCCTAAAACCATTGGCGCCACATACTGGAAGTCCCTGGGCAACTTCACAGCCAAAGCGCTAAGCTTGATGATCTTCCCTTTAAAATATACCGGTATTTTATGGTTATTAATGCTTACCACCAAACTTATTGGAAAATCGGCTCACGTGAGCTCCATGAGCAGGGAAGAGTTCGCGGCTATAACAGATGCTGCAGAAGAAGAAGGTGTATTTGAAGAAAGCGAGACCACGGTGATCAAAAACCTTCTGGTATTTAAATCTGTGGAAGCAAAAGATGTGATGACCCCTTTTTCTGTTGCCATTACCGAGGACGAGAGCCTTTCTTTAGAGGAATTTCACCAGAACCATAAAAACCTGAAGTTTTCACGAATTCCCGTATATAAAGGAAGATCCACTAATATTTCTGGTTTTATCCTTAAAGATGATGTTCTTGAGGAAGTGATCGATGAAAAAGGTCACCAGCCACTTAGCGAAATAAAAAGAGATATTCTCGTCACCAATGACAACACCCCTATTCCAGAACTTTTTGAAATTTTTGTTCAGAAGAGGGCACATATCTCCATGATCGTGGACGAATTTGGAAATGTTACCGGAATCGTAACCATGGAAGATATTATTGAAACCCTGCTGGGGCTTGAGATCATGGATGAGAGCGATAGTGTTGAAGATATGCAAATGCTGGCCAGGAAGAATTGGGAAAGACGCGCTAAACGTCTTGGATTGATCCAGAGAAAGCAGGACCAGGAGACCGAGGACAGCACAGAACAGGAAAAAAGCAGCAAAACCAGGGAAGAGGAAGAGAATGAAAAAAGCCAGAATTAAGACTCCTCTTGGAATTGCAGAGCTAACCGGTGATTCTGACGGACTGGCTTCAGTAAAAATTTTGGATGATGGCATTGCATCCCCAGAAATTCCTTCAGAACTACAGGAACCTGTTTCCCAGCTGGAAGCCTATTTCAAGGGTACTTTAAAAAGCTTCGATCTGAAATTGAACCCTCAAGGCACAGATTTTCAGAAAAGAGTCTGGAAAAAACTACTGGAGATCCCTTATGGTTCTACTACTTCTTATATGCAGTTATCAAAAGAGCTGGGGGATGAAAAAGCAATAAGGGCAGTAGCTTCTGCTAACGGGAAAAATCCGTTGTGGGTCATCGTCCCATGCCACCGTGTTATAGGTAGTAATGGATCGCTTACCGGTTATGCCGGAGGATTACAAAGAAAAAAATGGCTCCTGGATTTGGAGAACCCTCCTTTACAACAAAGTCTTTTTTAAAATAGCATTTTACACCTGGCAGGATTAAGTTTTCAATTGCTTCAATCCTCTTTGAATTAAAAATTACAGATGAAAAAGATTTCAAAAGCATTTTTATTATTTATAGCATTCTTTCTGCTGGCATCATTGGTATTATATGCTGCAGGTTATGGCTATATCTTCAAGGGAATTGCCACCACCTATTTCACAGGTCATAAAACAGCCTTTATAGACGATTATACTTATTTTGACAACCATGTCATCCAAAAACCGTCCAAAGTTCAGCAATGGGCATTATCTAATGATTATAACAAGGTTATGGCAACTTCAAGGTTAGATAGTATTAACCAGAAACTAGAAACTGCCGCATTTCTAATAATTAAAAATGACAGCATCTGGTACGAGGAATATTTCAATGGTTATAGCGAAATGTCAAGAACCAATTCCTTTTCCATGGCTAAAAGCATTGTTTCTGCTTTAATGTTCAAGGCTATTCAGGATGGTCACCTGGAAAGCATCAACCAGCCGGTAGCCGATTTTTATCCGCAATTTGATAAACGACTGACTATTGGTGATCTCTCTTCAATGTCCTCTGGACTTAACTGGAACGAGAACTATTACAATCCCTTTGCCTCTACTGCCAGAGCCTATTTTGATGATAACATTAAGGAACAGATTCTGGACCTTGAGGTAGTAAGCGAACCCGGAAAAGAATTTAAATACTTAAGCGACAATACCCAATTATTGGGTATGGTCATAGTAAAGGCTACCGGAAAAAGCCTTAGCGAATACCTAAGTGAAAGTTTCTGGGAACCATTGGGAATGAATGATGATGCTCTCTGGCAGCTAGACAGTAAAAAGTCGGGAATGGAAAAGGCATATTGCTGTATTGCGAGCAACGCACGTAATTTTGCCAAATTTGGCAAGCTATTCATTAACCATGGCAAATGGCAGGGAAAAAATCTTTTGGATTCTGCCTTTATCGCCAAAGCTTCAGAACCCAGGTTTAAAGACACTCCATATTACGGCTACGGCTTATGGCTCAGCAATCATCGCGATAAAAATATCTTCTACATGCGCGGAATTTTAGGCCAGTATGTAATAGTGATTCCTGAAGATAACCTCGTAATCGTAAGGCTGGGAAGTAAACTTATAAGAAGCACGAACGGCGATAAACATTACCAGGACTTTTATATGTATATTGATGAAGCATATAAAATGTTGAATCATGCTTCTTAAATTAAACCTGGAAAATATCCTTTTTCTGGATATTGAAACCGTGCCCGAATTCAGGGATTATTCTGAATTAGATGAGGTAAAAAAATCTTTATGGGATGAAAAGTCCAAGTATCAGCGAAAAGATGAATTCACTGCCGAAGAGTTTTATACCAGGGCAGGCATTTGGAGCGAATTCGGAAAGATCATTTGTATCTCTGCAGGCTTCTTTAGTTTCAGGGATGGAAGCAGACACTTTAAAATAACCAGTTTTAAAGGAGAGGAAAAAGAATTATTGAGGGATTTCACCAACCTACTGGAAAAGTATTTTCCGCAGCCTTATAATCTACTATGTGCACATAATGGGAAGGAATTCGATTTTCCATATATCGCACGGCGCATGCTTATTCATAATATGAGACTCCCGGCAAAGCTGGACCTCTTTGGTAAGAAACCCTGGGAAGTACCGCATTTGGATACTCTAGAATTATGGAAATTTGGGGATTACAAACATTATACTTCTCTAAAACTTCTAACCCATGTTCTGGGCATCCCGTCTCCAAAGGAAGATATTGATGGATCTATGGTTAGAGACATATATTACGAGAATAGAGAACTGGACCGTATCGTGCGATATTGCGAGCGAGATGTTATAGCCATAGCTCAGGTTATCCTTAAGCTAAGACAGGAAAACCTGCTAAGTGATAGCGAGATCACTACTTTTACATAAAAACTTTCTTAATAAGGGCTTGTTATGACGCTGCTGACGCGGCCATTAACTTCTTTAACAAAATCTTAACTGCAAACACAAAACCCAACCCCTTTTCATTAGCGTACATTTAGCAGTTAAAAACAAAAAAGTTTTTGATTTAAAAACAAACCTTATGAAAAAAGTTAAGCTTTTCGCAGTTTTAGGAATTGCTCTTTCCGCAGCAATTTTTATAGCTGCAGACCACGTAGATGCACCGGGAGTGGCCGGTTCTTCAGCAGATATTGCTGATTTTTATGCATTCGAACCAACTACAGGATCCAGTAACACGGTATTCATTGTAGATGTCCAATCCAATGTTCTTCCAGATCTTACTTATGGTAGTTTCGATGAAGATGTATTGGTAGAGATCAATATCGACCTTGATGGAGACCTGGTTGAAGACAGAGTAATTCAAGCGATCCCGAGAGACGGGATGATGTATTTCTTCGGACCTTTTGCTCCTGGATCTACAGGACTAGATAGTGAAGTAAACACCGACAGTCCTTTAGGTAGCGTAGAGATTTCTTCTACAACTGCTATCACTGCCACAACTGATAATGGAGTTTCCATTTTTGCAGGGCCAAGACAGGATGCGTTCTATTTTGATTTTGTGAGATTCAATGAAGTTGTAGCTCCAACCCCAGAGGATAATTCTGGATTCAATGTGCCTGGAACAGATACTTTTGACGGAGCCAACACCCTGTCTATTGTACTGGAAGTGCCAAATTCATTACTTGGAACTCCAACGGCAACAAATGTTCTTGGAATCCCGGTTTATAAAACATGGGTAACTACGAACCGTAAACAATAGACTTTAAATTATTTAAAAAAATAGAATTATGAGATTACGTAATATAAATATTTTGTTCTCTGCCCTATGCCTAAGCATATTGATGGTAGGTTGTAGCGAAGATGATGACTTTATGATGACTGAAACTGATGGGATGAACCCACCACCGGTTATGGAGGTAGATTTCAGTGGAACTTATAGCCAGGTAGACCATATGGGAAGACCTGGAATTAACACTGTTCTTAGTAGCAGTGCAGAGATAAAAAACATGCATAACAGAACAATCCCTTCTGAAATGGGAGCTGCTTTCCAGGCCTCTTTTGAAGCACAACTGGAAGGTTTACACGATGCATATGCCGTAGCTCTAGGAGCAGACCCGGCAGCAATTAATTTTGAGCCTAACATCCTTGGTGATATCCTTAACGGACCGGAGCCAACTTCAATGGATAATCCAAACCCTGTAACAGCAACTGTATTAACCACAGTTCTGGCTTCAGATGTACTTGAAGTAGCACCAGATGCCCCTACTACCTATTTTAACCCAGGAAGTGGAGCACCAAATTTTGAAGGAGCAGTAGGCCTTACAGGTAGAACCCTTCAGGACGATGTAATCGACATTTCTCTTATCCTTTTATTTGGTGGAGAATCAGGAGCACGCTTTAATGGTGAAGGTGGATTACCTCAACTGGTAACCGATGGTGTGGCTTTAACTGCAGATAATATTACCAATAGCTTTCCGTATATCGGAGCGCCGGAATAATCTGAATTTTGCCTTAGAGGTTGTATGTGGGAAGTATTTTCTACCACATACAACCTTTTTTTTATCTAATAAGTAGAAATCATGAAGATCAATATTTTTTTTATACTCCTTTCCATCCTGGTCATAGGCTGTGACAGGCAATCTAAAGAAAAAGTTTCCAATCCCGGGGATTACAATAAATACCTCGCCGAACAGGAAGCAAGAACTACTTCTCCTTATTTTGAGCTTTGGAATTCAAAGATAACTTCAGACAGCATAGAATTACCAAGTTTTGCACCCGTGGCAGGACAATATAATTCTTTCTTTGAATCTACAGGTGATGTGGAATACCTTAAGAAAGCAGAAAGAATCCTGGAAAAAGCTGTAGAAGTAGCAAATATTGATAAAGACAAGTATTACCGCTCTTTAGCCAGAAATTATATTTCTCAACATAGATTTAAAGATGCCCTGATATACGCCGATTCGGCTTCCTACCTGGGAAAAGATCTCCCTGAAAATCAACATCTTTTATTTGATGTTCACATGGAACTGGGACATTATAAAAAAGCTGATAGCCTGCAAAAGCTATTTGCAGATCCCTACGACTTCAATTACATGATACGTGCAGCTAAATGGAACGATTATAAAGGTGACCTGGACCGTACGATCATGTTCATGGAAAAAGCAAGGCAAAAGGCAGAAGAGAGCAAGAACAGGAGTTTATTATTGTGGGTTTACTCCAATATTGCAGATTACTATGGTCATGCAGGGAGGATTCAGGAAAGTTATGATCATTACTTAAAGACCCTGGAAATAGATCCTGCGAATTCCTACGCCAAAAAAGGAATCTCCTGGATACTATTCTCTCATGAAAATAATAGTGATGAAGCTCTCCGAATTCTGGATTCTATATTAATAAACCACCAATCACCTGATTTATACCTGCTCAAGGCTGAAATAGCCGAGAATAACGGCAATACGAAATTACAGGAAGAATCCCTGGATAATTATAAAAGATTGACCAGTAAACAGGAATATGGTGAAATGTATAATGCGCATAATATTAAAATTTACCTGGCTGAAAAGGGTAATGAACAAAAGGCGCTGCAACTGGCCAAAAAAGAAATAACCAATAGAGCTACACCAGAAACTTATCACATGCTGGCATTGGCAGAATTGGAAAATGGAAATAAAGAAGAAGCTTTAGAGATCATAGAAAATAAGGTTGCTGGCAAGACCTTTGAACCCGAAGCGCAATTAACCATGGCTAAGGTGTATAAGGCCAATAATCGTAAGAGTGAGGTTGAAAGATTGAAAGAGGAACTCTTGGAAGCTAGATTTGAATTAGGACCGGTAACTTATAAAGAAATACAGGCTTTGTAACAAACGATAATTTTCTTTTTGAAAAAGGCCTGAATATTTAAAATATTCAGGCCTTTTTTAATTTTAATACCCTGCTAATCAAAAACTTACCACGACAAATTTCTGGTTTTCTCAAATCTGAATGTTACCTTTATATAGCAATTAATCGTTTTTCTAACTAAAAATTTAATTCTATGTATTTATATATCGAAATGTGGAATGTCACTACCAGGTGGATGAAATTAAGCCGGGAAAAGAGAAAGGAACTCATGGATAATATGCATCAGCGTGTAAATAATATGAAAGCAAGCGGTGTGGAAAACCTTGGTTGGGCCCGTAATGATGAATTTACCCCATATCGCAGTGATTATCGTTATATGACGGTCTGGAAAATGCCTTCTGTAGAAGAAGTGAAGGTCTTGGAAAGCAATCTTGAAAAGGTTGGCTGGTACAATTATTTCTCACAGGCAAACTCGAGAGGGAAACTTATAACCCAGGATGAAGCAATAGAATTCCTTATAGATATAGAAGAGAACTCAACTTCGTTCGCATAAAAAAAGCCGGATGGTTAAATCCGGCTCTTTTACTTTTTATAGTTCCATCTCGGGTATCTCACCCTCTACTATCAATTTCCCTTCAGTAGACCGTTGAATTTCTTCAACGCTAACTCCAGGTGCTCTTTCAAGTAATTTGAAACCTTCACTAGTCACCTCTATAACGGCAAGATTGGTAACGATTTTGGTTACACAACCTACTCCAGTTAAAGGCAGCGAGCATCTTTTTAGCAGTTTAGATTCGCCCGCTTTATTGGTGTGCATCATGGCAACAATAATATTTTCGGCCGAAGCCACAAGGTCCATTGCCCCTCCCATACCTTTTACCATTTTTCCCGGGATTTTCCAGTTGGCGATATCACCATTTTCAGCAACTTCCATAGCGCCGAGAATGGTAAGATCTACATGCTGACCTCGAATCATTCCGAAGCTTGTGGCTGAATCGAAAAAACTGGCTCCTGGCAATGCGGTAATGGTTTGTTTACCCGCGTTAATAAGGTCGGCGTCTTCCTCTCCTTCAAAAGGAAATGGCCCCATTCCCAGAATCCCGTTCTCACTCTGGAATTCTACCTGTATATCATCTCTCACAAAATTTGCCACCAGGGTTGGAATTCCTATCCCCAGGTTTACATAATATCCATCTTTTACCTCTTTAGCTATTCTTTGTGCTATTCCGTTTTTATCCAGTGCCATAATTATGCTTTTTGTCTTACCGTGCGTTGCTCAATTCTTTTCTCGTAGTTCTTTCCTTCAAAGATCCTTTGTACGAAGATCCCTGGAATATGAATTTGATTTGGATCTAATTCACCCGGTTCTACGAGCTCTTCAACCTCAGCTACGGTAATTGTAGCCGAGCCGCACATCACCGGATTAAAGTTCCTCGCAGTACCCTTAAAGATCAGGTTTCCGGCCTTATCACCTTTCCAGGCTTTAACAAAAGCGAAGTCGGCTTTAAAAGCTTTTTCCAGCACATACATTTTACCATCAAATTCACGGGTTTCCTTTCCCTGAGCGACCTCAGTACCATAGCCAGCCGGAGTATAAATAGCCGGAAATCCCTGCTGAGCAGCCTGGCACCTTGCCGCAAGAGTTCCCTGCGGAATTAGTTCCACATCAAGTTCCCCGCTAAGCATTTGTTTTTCGAAGATCGCATTCTCCCCTACATAGGAAGAAACCATTTTATCGATCTGTTTTTTATGAAGTAATTGTCCCAGGCCAAAATCATCGACCCCGGCATTGTTAGAGATACAGGTAAGGTTCTTTACGTTAAGACGAACCAGTTCAGAAATAGCATTTTCGGGGATGCCACATAAACCAAAACCTCCCAGCATAAAAGTCATCCCGTCCTTTACGCCATTCACGGCCTCCTGTACGTTATCAACAGTTTTTATGATCATTTTTTTCAGTATTTTAACCGAAAATACAAAAATAAAAATGTGGTTACAACGCTAAAAGACCACTTCCTTGATTTATCTGAAAATAATCGTGGTTTTTATTGAGAAAATCCTAAAAATCCAGTTCGTCTGGCACCGAATTGTCAGTTTCCTTAGAAGCATTATAATTATCACAGTCTACAGCAATACTGAGGTTCTCCGGCTTTTCAAATTCTTCTTTAGAAACCTCAAGTTCTGGATCTGCATATACATCTTTCATATACATTCCCCAGATTGGTAGCGCCATGGTTGCTCCCTGCCCGTAAGTGATCGTAGGGAAATGAACCGCTCTGTCTTCAGCTCCAACCCAAACTCCGGTTACCAGGTCTGGCACCATTCCCATGAACCAACCGTCACTTTGGTTTTGTGTAGTTCCTGTTTTCCCGGCGATTGGATTTTTAAAATCGTATGGATATCCTGTTACAGCCCTCTCATAATCTATACGTCCTTTGGCCCATGTTCCTCTCAACCTGGTACCGGAACCACCCTGGGTTACACCTTCAAGTAGATTAACGGTGACATAAGCAGCTTCCTTACTTAGGACATCCCTGGTTTCAGGCACGTTTTGATATAGAACAGTTCCATTCTTATCTTCAAT
>JBFIMP010000047.1:0-13761 GCA_041611635.1 Christiangramia sp. | reverse complement strand
CCAACATAAGTGGTTCGTATTCTAATCTTGATATCTGGCAGTAACTTAAAAATCGCTGCGAAAAGGGTTGTAATTATGAAAAAAGAAATGACATAATTGACAATGTAGATCACAAAACCTGTAATATCGGGAAAAAAGTTCTCTACCTCCCCGGCTATCATTTTTAGCAAAGCAGAAATGACCATGGCGATTAGCAATAATAAACCCAACACAAAGACCATCCCCAGAGAGATTACCCTGTCCAGAACCAGACGTAAGAAATTCGTCTTTTTAGCCGCAACATTCCAGATATTGTTCATGGCTATTTTTAGCTGGAAAAATACCCCGGTAGCTCCAAAAATAAGCATGGAAAAACCAAAAATAAGAGCGAGAGTAGAATCCTTGCTTAAGGCCGCGTTCTCTATCATAGATTCTACCGCACTGGCAGTGTCCTCTCCTATAAATTCTGAGATTTCGCCGGTTAGACGGCCCTGAACAGCCTTTCTTCCAAAAAAATAACCAGCTATATTAACAACTATTATTAGTAATGATGGTAATGAGAATAAGGCATAATATGCAATTGTGGCACTTTTTGCATAGGCTCCGTTTTTTTCCCAGCTTCCATAGGATCTCTTTAAAAGTTTAAGGATTATTTTAATGTTCTTCCACATTAAAGATACCTGTTCTTTATAATGTCTTTATGATGTTTAGCGTGACCTACCATAATAAAACCAATGGCTCTGGGTGATGCGTTAACATCATTCATGTTACCTATAATCTTCAACATAGAATCTGTAAAACTTTTATAAAGATAAATTCCAGATTGTCTTACAACTTTAAACTCTTCAATTAGACTTGCGCCTGTTCTATGCTCTGCACCGGCATTCAGGACATAAAGGTCATGATCGAATCCTGGTAGGGCCTTTTGCTCATTTCTGGTAAAACAAAGAGCTCGATACTGAAAGATTCTTTCAGTATCGATTATGTGCTGCACCATATCCAGCAAACTCCATTTATCAGGCTGATACCGATGATTCCATCTTTCCGAGGGAATACTTTTAAAAAATTCAACCATTTCATCGGTATTATCCTGAAGACTTGAAATGAGTTCCGCATCTTCATCTAACCTATCGATATAACCGGAATAGAACTCTCCAAATTCACCTTTAGTTAATTGTGATTTTTTCATTTAAGCTGAATTTCTACTTGCATTAATATTACCATAAAGAGACCTGGTCACTATTTTTTCATAAATCTCAATCTTTTCCTCGGCACCGGCAGGCTGTTTATTTAATTGCTGAATGGTTCTTAATGCATGCTGCTGTATTGTTAACAGAGGTAATACTATACGCTCTCTGGCTTCAATTGAAGCTTTCCCTGCGGGTTGGTTTTGCATTAATTTATCATAACCAGTTACCTTTAATAACATTTTCTTAGAGCGTTCAAACTCTTCATGTATCAATTTCCAGAATTCCCCGAATTCCTCGTCGTTTTTCATATAAGCGGTTAAAGGAAAGAATGACTTAGTGAGACTCATCATGCTGTTTTCCAGTAAAGTCCTGAAAAATTCTGAATTATCATACAACTGTTTAACCCTGTCAAACTGCCCTTCTTTATCCATCTTTTCCATAGCAGTACCCACACCAAAGAACCCCGGAACATTTTGTTTTAACTGGCTCCAGCTTCCCACGAAAGGAATTGCCCTTAGATCTGAAAGATTCAATTCTGCAGATTTATTACGCTTTGAAGGTCTGCTACCTATATTGGTCTTGGCGTAATATTTAAGAGTACTCATTTTTTCCAGGTAAGGAATAAACCTTGGATGCTTTTTAAAATTGGTGTACGTCTCGTAACTTACCTCGGCAAGCTCGCTCATGGTCTCCCTGTCTTCATCCTTCAATGCATTCTTACCATTGCTAAAGATCTCATTAGAAACACCAGAGCTTAACAGTTGCTCCAGGTTATAAGAACATGAATCCTTGGTTCCAAAATTAGAACTAATGGTTTGCCCCTGAACAGTTAGCTGAATTTCTTCATTTTCTATAGAAGGTCCTAAAGAAGCGTAAAACTGGTGTGTTTTTCCTCCACCTCTGGCTGGTGGGCCACCTCGACCATCAAAGAAGACCACCTTAATGCCGTATTCCCTTGAAATCTTTGTAAGAGCCTCTTTGGCTTTAAAAATACTCCAGTTAGCCATTAAATAACCACCATCCTTGGTTCCATCGCTAAAACCTAACATAATGGTCTGCTTATTCCCCCTTCTCTCCAGGTGCTCCTTATAAACAGGATTCGTATATAATGTTTCCATTACATTATGAGCATCCTGAAGATCTGGAACCGTTTCGAACAAAGGAACAACATCTACACTGGGTTTGTCCCAACCGGTCATTCGAATAAAAGCAAATGGCTGTAAAACACCCTGCGGACTTCCGCAATTACTTATGATATACCTGTTAGCTCCCTGCTCTCCACTTTTTTCCTGAATTTCCTGCATGGCATAGATTGATGAAATCGTAGCCTTCCCCATACCTTCTTCGAATTCTTCCGGATCGATCTTAGCCTTTACATTACTTAAGATTTCGATCTGCTTTGTATCATCCAGCTGGTTAAAATCAGAAGGAATTAGATCTGGTCTCAATTTAATGATCTCATCAAGAACCTCCTGATGGATGCTGGAATCCTGTCTAATATCCAGCGTTGCGAAATGATAGCCAAAAAGATTTACTTTATTGATCATATCATCTAATTCATCAATAAATAATGATTGGTGCTTTTCTTCCAGTATGTTTTTGATTTTAGATAGTTTACGCTTTAAGTCCTCAAGTGGTAGTTTAATACTTCCAGATTTAGAAACGGCAGAATCATAGAGACCTTTTTCGATTTCAGCCATTAGCTCATGAACCTCTCTAAAAGTGAGTCTTCTCTTCAACTCTCTTATATCACGGTAATAATTTAGCAAAATAGTCCTTCTTAGTCTTTTAGCAACTCTAAGGGTTATATCTGTTGTAACGAATGGATTTCCATCCCGATCACCTCCTGGCCAAAACCCAAGGTTAATGACCTGATTACCCACATCCTCGCCATCAAAAATATTTTGCTGTATATAATTGTGGATCTTACTGGCACTCTGATAAAATACGTTCTCAAAATACCAGATCAAACTAACCGCCTCGTCATATGGCGTTGGTTTTTCCTTTTTAAAGAACGGTGTTTTACCTAACTGAGCCAGCAATTGCTTGATTCTAACCAGGTCGTTCTTACGGATGGCCTGATCCAGATCTGTGATGATCCCAAGAACAGTGCCGGGATAAAATTGAGTTGGATGCGCTGTAAGCGTTGGCCTAACTTTAAACCTTTTAAGGTACTCCTTCAACTCCCCGACTTTCTGCTTCGCCTCAGCCTCTTCCTTTACACTGCGTAGCGTACCACGACCATCCATATTATTAACTATGGAAAAGGAGGCATCCTCTATCGCATCGAAAAGCACAACCTGTCTTTCTATATATTGAATGAATCTAAAAAGGAGGTCAATTTTTTCCTGCTCGGTTGGATTCTCACCATACTTATCGAAAAAGCGCTCGACTATCTCGGAAGGATTCTCATTATTCTTAAATCCAGCCTCACAAATTTCCTGAAAAAGCGGAAGCAAAGCTCCGGTCTTTTTTATCTCATCATACGGCAGGGTTAAGAAGATACTATTATATACCTGATATTTTGCAAGCACGTTATCATTAAATCTATCTAATCTCGGTTCTCTGTGCATAATTAATTTTTAGGGTGGTCAATTTTTTTAAATTTATAAAAAAACCCTTTAAACAAAGAAGTCTAAAGGGTCTTTAATAAAAGTTTAGGACTGTCTACAATTCTTTAAAAATAGAGTGCATCAATCGTTTTTTATCATTAATACTTTCTTCTAGAGAAATCATGGTTTCTGTCCTGTAAACACCTTCGATATCATCTAATTGAAAGATTATTTCCTTTGCATGCTGAGTGTTTTTCGCTCTTATCTTACAAAATACATTGAACTTCCCAGTTGTAACGTGAGCCACGGTCACAAATGGTATCTCGTTTATTCTTTCAAGAACAAATTTAGTTTGAGATGTATTTTTAAGAAAAACACCAACATACGCGATAAAAGCGTAGCCTAATTTCTTGTAATCCAGGGTTAAAGACGAGCCTATAATAATTCCTGCCTCCTCCATCTTCTTTACTCTAACATGAACTGTACCAGCAGAAATAAGGAGTTTCTTAGCAATATCTGTAAACGGTGTCCTAGTATTCTCAATAAGCATATCAAGAATCTGGTGGTCTGTTTCGTCTAATTTAAACTTGGCCATTTTAAAGATCTTTTTTTAATGAACTTCAAAATTAATACAAAATCGTTGAATTATTGTCAATTAATTGGACATTTATTGATATTTAACCTGTAATTTCTCATTTTTTAAGATTATTTTATTAACTACAACGTTTTCGGCGATTTCAGCTCCATCAGGCAAGTAAACTTGGCTATTAGACGCATCTATTTCTCGGTGAGCGTATTTTGAAATTTTCACCCCAATCTCTTCAATTACCGGAACAAAATCCACCTTATCCTTTATTAACTCCTCTTTGAATTGAATACTCACATCTACAGATCTATCGTTAATTAAAGCGTTTCTAATAATCACATCATTAAAAAGCTTCTTATTCTCCGGAATTTTATAGTAATCTTCAAAACCAGCAACATCTATAGAATTGACTGCAATTTGATAGACACACGAAAGCAGAGCCTTAAATACGTACTGCCTGGTGCGCTCTCTTTCATAATCACCGGGAAAATGACCCGCTTCAAATAAAATGGTAGGAATAGAAAGATTTTGAAAGGTATCCCCGGCGCAATTGATATTAAAGGCATCATCATACCTTCCTATTTTCCCTTTCAGCTCATTTGAAAGATCCTCTGCCATCCCGGCGATCAGACTCATACTTTGTTTTCTGGAATCATCAATGCTTCGCTTCTCGTCTTTAGACGGAGTCAAAAATGAAAGTGTAGCCGGCTCAGGCTTTTCACCTGCACTAAAAATAGTTCGCTGATCATGCAGATTCAAACAAAAATCTGGTTTAATCCTGTGAAATTGCTCCATTAACAATTTACTCTCTGGCTGACTAAGATCCTGCATGTCGCGATTAAGGTCGACTTTACGCGCATTTACACGGGTATAAGCCTCTGCTCCGTCAGGATTCAGAATAGGGACTATATATATAGTACAATTATTAAGAATTTCAGAAAGAACCCGATTGGTCTCATTTAATCTGAAAGCATTTAAAAGGTCAAAGATGGCTTTCGAAGTAGTCCCTTCATTACCATGCATCTGTGACCAGGCTAGAATTTTAGTTTCACCTTTTCCCAAAGTGATCATTCTAATCGATCTTTTTTCAACAGACCTGCCAATTTCCTCCACATGGAATTTAACAGGCATAGCATCAATCAATAATTCTAAATCCTTATTTGTAATATACCTGCCAGATACTTTTTCAAATTTTATCTGAGAATAAAAGTCATCCTGAAACAGATTTTTAAGCTCTTCATTTTTCATGTTTACAAAATTAAACAATGTAAATTTTACAATTGTAAACATAGATAGAAAGACTGTTTGTAAACAATTGTAAACATTAATACAGGTTGCTCTAAGCCTGTGCTCAGTAGGTCTTGGAAATAATCCTATGTCATATTTAAATAGACTTAAAATACTCTATTTTAGATATTTACTTTGTTTAACTTGAAGTATAGGTTTTTGAGGGTATTATTTGTTTACAGATGTAACAGTGTGTTCTTGTGAAAATTATTTACATTTGTAAATGCAATACACAAGCTAACTATGTTACAATGGTAAACACTGAGAAATTCGCCTCAAGACTGAATAAGATCCTGGATTTTTACGATCTATCGGCCGCTGCTTTTGCCGATAAGATCGAGGTTGGACGCTCCTCTATTTCCCATATTTTATCAGGCAGAAATAAACCAAGTCTGGATTTTGTGATGAAGGTAGTACAAAAATTTCCGGAGGTTGAATTATACTGGTTGCTAAATGGAAAGGGAAAATTTCCTGCTAGTGAAATTTCAAAAACCGAAACCGAAAAACCCAGGATCGAAGAAAGGTCTGCTACTCCATCATCAAATGATCAACCTGCTCAAGAAATTTCGCAAGAACAAGCTCCCTCTTTTCCAACAGGGAAAACAGGAAAGGAAATCAAGAAGATCGTTATTTTTTATTCGGATGGAAGTTTTGAAGCCTTCGAAAATTGAATATTCCGCCTAAATTGAATTATTTTGCGGTATGAAGAAAATAAGCGCTTTAATCAGTCTATTGCTTTTATGCTCGTGTTTTAATGCTGAAAGAAATTGCCAGGAATTTAGAACAGGAACTTACGAATTTGAGAGTTTTATAAATGGTGAATTAGTGACTTCCCGTTTTATTAGAAATGACAGTATAGAGATCGAGAAGTTCCAGGGGAAGACAGATACTTCGAGCGTTCGCTGGATTAATGATTGCGAATACATTCTTAGGAATACAAATCCTGCTGGTATGGCCGAAGAAAAGCCTATACATATTAAAATACTTACTACTAATAAGGATGGTTATACTTTTGAATACGGTCAGGTAGGAAGCTCTAAAAAAGCGAAGGGGAAAGTAAAAAAAGTCTCCAACTAACCCTGTCTTTCCCTTAATAATTTATTCTGCTCTTCCATCTTATCATTTAAACTAGAAAGAAGCTCGATATCTTTTGGGGTTACGACTTTAGTATTTTTGGGATCCTGCGCCTTATTTCTGAAGCGGTTCATGAATTTCACTACCAGGAAAACAACAAAACCAATCACCAGGAAGTCTATTCCTGTCTCTATTAAAAGACCATAACCAATAGACACCTCCTCTACAAAACCTGGCTCTCCCTTAACTCCCGAGGCGCCTTGTAATATGATCTTCCTATCGGCATAATTTACACCGTTGGTAAGCATGCTAAGTGGCGGCATGATTACCTGCTTTACCAGTACATCCACCACTTTATTAAAGGCGGTACCAATAATGATACCCACCGCCATGTCTATCATATTGCCTTTTACGGCAAATTCTTTAAACTCCTTTAATATTCCCATTATTCGTCAAAAAGAGATGGTTGCCCATCAGAATTCTTTCCCTTTTCAGGTGCTTTGATCTTACCCGACCTTATATCCTCTCCGCTGATTTCTTGGTTTTCTTCAGCTTCGTCTTCTTCATTTTCCTCATCCTCATTTTCCGGTTCCTCGTATGGTATTGGATCGAGAAGATTTATCTGGTTAACTTTTTCTGAGGTCAACTGGTTTCCTAAAGCCTTGATCCCTTTAACCGCTATAAATTCGGCAAGATTTACCTCTTCATTTTCCCGACGTTCTTTTCCTTTTGGCTTTGTATATACAACTTCAGCCATTGGAAAGTAATCTGTAGAAACAATCTCCAGGAAAGAATCTTCATGTTCTGAAATGAATTTCTCCTCCTTATCTGGATGTTCGATAATAAAACGCTTTACATAATAGCGTTCCTTTTCGGGCTCCCAGTAAATTGCAGAAATTGGTTTGTTTTTCACCCACTTCTCCAGCACGATGATTTCGTTATCGAACCTAGTGGTTAATTCTGGCTTGATCGTTTTTACCACGCCATCCTGAGTAACTATCAACAATCTGTCTTCTCCCTTAAATTCACCAAGAAGTTCGCCTCGCTCATCAACATTCAGTCTTTTTACGGTTTCATCGAACCATATCCTGCGGGGTTTTAAGGTTGATACACCTTCCTCTTTTAGTTCGATGCGTTTTACTGAATACTTGGTAACAATATTTCCTTTTACATTTCGACCTTTTATAAGAACATCTGCAAAATCAAGGTCAAACTTAACTTTTCTTATGCTTCCTACCTGTCTCAATAATACGGTAACCACTTCAGCTTCTCCATTTGGGTTGGCAGAGAAATAAAGAACTTTAGAATCTTTTTTGCCCTGACTAAGATCATATTCACGATCCCTGGTCACCGAGGTAACCGCAAAACGTTTCACATAAGTGTTCCCGGCTTTTCCATCACGATACACCATATTATAGATGGTGCGTTTATCTTTTTTCTTGAAAATAGCCACATGAATAATATCCTTTCCTATAAAAGTCTTACTATCCACCTTAGTAACCATCATCTTACCATCTGCCGTAAAACAGATGACATCATCGATATCTGAACAATCTGTAACGTACTCATCCTTTTTTAAGGCAGTACCCACAAATCCTTCAGCTCTGTTAACATAGAGCTTAGTGTTTCTTATAACAACCTTAGTGGCTTCAATATCCTCGAAAAGTCTCAGTTCGGTCTTTCTTTCTCTCCCGGCACCGTAGTCTTTCTTCAGTTTTTTGAAGTAATCTATCGCGAAATCCACGATATTATCAAGGTGATGTTTCACCTGTGCAATTTCTCCCTCTAAAGCATCGATCTTTTGCTGCGCTTTATCTATATCGAATTTTGAAATTCTTTTGATGCGAATTTCAGTCAGTCTCACAATATCCTCTTCGGTAACCGCTCGTTTTAAATGTTTCGTGTGAGGTTTTAAACCCTTATCTATAGCCTCGATAACGCCTTCCCACGTTTCTTCTTCCTCTATATCACGATAAATACGATTTTCAATAAAGATCCTTTCCAGAGAAGCAAAATGCCATTGCTCTTCGAGTTCATCTAATTTGATCTCAAGCTCACGTTTAAGCAAATGCAATGTATGATCTGTAGACCTTCTAAGCACTTCAGAAACTCCCAGGAATATTGGTTTATGATCTATAATCACACATCCTAGTGGCGCTAGAGAGTTTTCACATTGAGTGAAAGCATAAAGCGCATCAATGGTTTTATCTGGAGATATATTATTTGGTAAATGAATAAGGATCTCGACTTCAGCAGCAGTATTATCCTCGATCTTTTTAACCTTGATCTTACCTTTGTCATTGGCCTTAAGGATTGAATCTATCAGGCTGGAGGTGTTCGTTCCATAAGGAATTTCGTTGATCACCAGTGTATTCTTATCCAGCTGATTGATCTTAGCTCGTATTCTCACTCTACCTCCACGTTTCCCGTCATTGTAATTAGAAACATCTGCGATCCCTCCAGTTGGGAAATCAGGGAAAAGTTTAAAGGTTTTCCCTTTTAAATGTAGGATGGAAGCGTCTATAAGTTCATTAAAGTTATGCGGAAGAAATCTTGTGCTTAACCCAACGGCAATACCTTCTGCCCCCTGGGCCAGTAACATTGGGAATTTTACAGGAAGATTCACCGGTTCTTTCTTTCTACCATCGTAAGAAAGTTGCCATTCAGTAAGTTTAGGACTAAAAAGAACCTCCAAAGCAAATTTAGAAAGTCGTGCCTCGATATAACGGGGAGCTGCTGCCCGGTCACCTGTAAGAATATTTCCCCAGTTACCCTGGGTGTCTATCAGGATATCTTTCTGGCCTATTTGCACCATGGCATCACCAATACTGGCATCACCATGAGGATGATACTGCATAGTATGTCCCACGATATTTGCCACTTTGTTGTAACGACCATCATCAAGATCCTTCATGGAGTGCATGATACGTCGCTGCACAGGTTTAAATCCGTCTTCTATTGCAGGTACCGCCCGTTCCAGGATCACGTATGAAGCATAATCCAGAAACCAGTCTTTGTACATGCCGGTTACCTTTATAAGTTCTTCTTTACTTTCAAACTGCTCTTCCTGAGCTCCTTCTTGGTTTTCTTCCATTAGGCAGTAACTTTGGGAGTGGTCTCTAATACCTTGTTCAAGGAATCAACCATCCCCCTTTTCTTTTTTCGGGTTAAAAATGTCGTATTGAATGTATATTTTCTATAGCCTTTTTTTCTTCTGGAACTTATGTAAATAGTAAGTGCTGAATAGACCCCATAATTTACAAACCTGAATTTTCCCAGTTTTCGTTTGGGAAACTCAGCCTTCTTTACACGATATTCCATAAACTTAGAAAAAAAGACGCCATTATTCTTAAAATTCAGGGTTTCTCCATCGCTGTCAAATTCGAAAACCTGACCAATCCTATGCACATATAAAGCAATTAGCAAGGTTACGATATTTGGAAGAAAATGGCTGAAACTTAATTCCTGTTCAGAATCAGAAGAGGCCATGATCTCAATATTCACAAATACGTTGGTGACAAATACCGCTACAAGAACGATATAAATAGACGGTATTATTTTGACCTCATTTCTATTGGTAAATCTCATATGCCAAGTTCTTCGACCAGGTCAAGTTCAAATTTCAGGTTGTCTATAATAAATTCCTGGCGATCTGGTGTGTTCTTACCCATATAGAAACTCAACATTTCTTCGATAGACTTGTCCTTGTCCAACATCACAGGATCTAAACGGATATTTTCTCCAATAAAATGAACGAATTCATCTGGAGATATTTCACCCAAACCTTTAAATCGGGTAATCTCAGGTTTTCCGGAGAGCTTTTCGATTGCATCTTTTCGCTCTTGCTCGCTATAGCAGTAAATAGTCTCCTTTTTATTACGAACCCGGAATAAGGGTGTCTGAAGAATATACAAATGATTTTCCTTGATAAGTTCCGGGAAGAACTGTAGGAAAAAAGTAATCAATAAAAGGCGAATATGCATCCCATCCACATCGGCATCGGTAGCGATCACAATATTATGGTATCTTAGATCTTCCAGAGACTCTTCTATATTCAGCGCTGCCTGCAGTAGATTAAACTCCTCATTTTCGTAAACGATCTTTTTGGAGAGTCCGTAACTATTTAGCGGTTTACCTTTTAAGCTGAAAACAGCCTGGGTAACCACATCCCTGCTTTTGGTAATAGACCCACTCGCAGAATCACCCTCGGTAATGAAAAGAGTGGTTTCAAGACAACGCTCATGTTTACTATCGCCTAGGTGAACCCGGCAATCCCTTAATTTCTTATTATGAAGACTGGCCTTTTTAGCCCTGTCTTTTGCAAGTTTTCTAATTCCGGAAAGGTCTTTACGTTCTCTTTCGGCCTGGAGTATTTTACGCTGAAGGTTCTCGGCGGTTTCAGGATTTTTATGAAGGTAATTATCCAGATTCCTTTTTACGAAATCATTGATATAGGTTCTTACCGTAGGTAATTCTCCACCCATATCTGTAGAGCCCAGTTTGGTTTTCGTCTGACTTTCGAAAACCGGTTCCATAACTTTTATACTGATAGCTGCAACAATAGATTTCCTAATGTCGCTTGCCTCATAGTTTTTACCGTAAAACTCGCGAACAGTTTTAACCACAGCCTCTCTAAAAGCGGCCAGGTGAGTACCACCCTGGGAAGTGTTCTGTCCATTTACGAAAGAATGATATTCTTCACTGTACTGGGATTTGCTGTGAGTGATAGCTGCTTCAATATCATCTCCCTTAAGATGAATGATAGGATAAAGCATATCATCTTCATTAATACTATCTCCCAGGAGATCTTTTAGTCCATTTTCAGAATAGAATTTTTCTCCATTAAAAACTATGGTTAGTCCCGGGTTGAGATAAACATAATTCTTAAGCATTTTCTCGATATACTCATTTCTGAACTTGTAATTCTTGAAAATAACTTCATCGGGAATAAAAGTGATCTTAGTTCCTCTTCGTCTGGAAGTTTCATCGAGATGCTCCTCCTCTATTAAATTTCCCTGCTCAAATTCGGCAGCGTGACTTTTCGAATCCCTGGAAGATTCCACACGAAAATATGAGGAAAGTGCGTTAACAGCCTTGGTACCTACACCATTTAGACCCACAGACTTTTTAAATGCCCGGGTATCATACTTACCTCCGGTGTTCATCTTGGAAACCACATCTACCACCTTTCCAAGAGGGATACCTCTACCAAAGTCACGAACGATGACTCTTTGATTCTGCACAGAGATCTCAATTGTTTTCCCTGCGCCCATCACGAACTCATCAATACTGTTATCTATAACTTCTTTTAAAAGTATATATATCCCGTCATCCTGACTAGAACCATCTCCGAGCTTCCCGATATACATTCCGGGACGCATACGAATATGCTCCTTCCAGTCTAATGACCGAATATTATCTTCGGTATATTTGGTATTCTCGCTCATAAGTAGTCATGGAGTTATGGCCTAAATATAAGGCAATAGCTAAAAAATTGAAATATATATGGCGTAAAGTAATTAACAAAGATTTTAGAATAAATGTTAATTAAGGTAACCCAGGTACAGTCCCGGGTAAAAGATTAAATGATTACCATGCTGATAATGAGAAATTAGCATGGATTTTATTCAACCTAACATCTATATAAACTCTAAAGTTTAGATGAAAATTTTAATTATTATTTAAGCGAATATGTAGAACAGGTCTTTTAGACGTTAAATCGGAAATGCATAACATCGCCATCCTTAACAATATATTCCTTTCCTTCAACGCGCATCTTGCCGGCTTCCTTTACCTTAGCTTCACTTCCAAAATTCACGTAATCGTCATAACCTATAACTTCAGCGCGAATGAAGCCTTTTTCAAAATCTGTATGTATAACTCCCGCGGCCTGAGGTGCAGAAGCTCCTACGGGTATGGTCCAGGCTCTAACTTCTTTTACCCCGGCGGTAAAATAGGTTTGAAGATCTAAAAGCTGGTATGCGCCACGAATAAGCTTTGCAGATCCCGGTTCATCCAGGCCTATGTCCTGTAAAAACATTTGTCTTTCTTCGAAATCGTCTAATTCGGTAATATCAGCTTCAGTTCCTACGGCAAGTACTAAAACCTCAGCGTTTTCATCCTTAACTGCTTCTCTAACTTTTTCAACATGGGCATTCCCCTCTACAGCTGCACCCTCATCAACGTTACATACGTACATTACGGGTTTATCTGTAATAAATTGTAATGGAGCAATAAATTCTTTACGCTCATCTTCGGTAAGGTCTATTGCACGAACAGATTTACCAGCCTCCAGACCCGCCTTAACTTTTAATAAAGCAGCTTCCTCTTTCTGGGCTTCCTTATTACCTGTTTTAGCAGCTCTTTTAACCTTCTCAAGCTTTTTTTCGGCAGTCTCAAGGTCTTTCAGCTGAAGCTCCATATCTATAGTTTCCTTATCCCTTATTGGGTTTATAGAACCATCCACATGCACGATATTGTCATCTTCAAAACATCTTAGAACATGCAGGATCGCGTCGGTCTCCCTGATATTTCCCAAAAACTGGTTTCCAAGACCCTCTCCCTTACTGGCTCCCTTTACCAATCCGGCGATATCTACGATCTCCACGGTAGCAGGAATAACCTTTTCAGGATTTACCAATTCTTCCAGTTTTAACAACCTGGGATCAGGAACATTTACCACTCCAACATTTGGCTCGATAGTACAAAATGGGAAATTTGCACTTTGTGCTTTCGCATTACTCAAACAGTTAAACAATGTTGATTTACCAACGTTAGGCAGTCCTACAATTCCAGCTTTCATATTTAATAATTTAGATGCTTTGTTTTTGCGGCTGCAAAGATAGGTATTATCCAAGAGTATTTCATAATTACTTCTAATCAATAAACATCAAAAGATTTAGAAGAAATTTCACAAGTTTGCCCTGCTTATTTTAATAATTCAATAATTTTTAAAGAGTATTTACTGAAAATTATTATTTAATTAAGATGGTTAATCATTTTAATTATATTGCTTAAAATTTTAACCTAACACCCAACAAATGAAAAAAATTTTACTACTTATTACATTTTTTTCACTCCCAGTTTTACTCTT
>JBFIMP010000046.1:0-14023 GCA_041611635.1 Christiangramia sp. | reverse complement strand
AAGACGCTCCATAGCAAAATGCTGCATGATATAACTAAAACCCTTTCCTTCTTCTCCCAGTAAATAATCTGCAGGAACCTCAACATTATCAAAAGCAAGTTCTGCAGTATCTGATGCTCTCCAACCAAGCTTATTAAGCTTAGTCGCCGAAATTCCTTTTAGCTTTTTATCCAAAAGAAAAATGCTCATTCCCTTATTCCCTTTTTCAGGATCTGTTTTTGCTGCTACCACATAAAAATCGGCATACACCCCATTAGTAATAAAGGTTTTGGAACCATTGATAATATATTTATCAGCTTTTTTAACGGCGGTAGTTTTCATGCCAGCCACATCTGAACCTCCAAAAGGTTCTGATACACAAAGACAGCCTATCTTTTCACCATTAATTGCTGGGGTAAGGTATTTCTCTTTAAGTTCATGACTGGCTTCAACCTTTAAATGAGTCATGGCCAGGTAGGCATGAGCCCACATTGCTGCCGCAAATCCTCCGGAGTTAATCTTCTGAAGTTCTTCCAGAAAGATCACCGTATAGAAAAGATCCAGTCCCATACCACCATATTCTTCAGGCTGGTTTAGACCAAAATACCCCATCTCACCAAATTTCTCCCAGATAAATCTTTCGATCGTACCGTTTTCCTCCCATTTATCCACGTGAGGTACTACTTCCTTCTGCAAAAATTCCTGAAAACTTTTCCTAAAAAGATCATGCTCTTCGGTAAAATATCTACTCATAATTATTGTTTATATTTTAAAAGATCCCTGAAACCGGAATCTAACTTGTAATTATATTATTAGGAATTAAGGACAGGTTTTTTCCTAAATTTTACTCTATGGCCAAATATAATTTAATTCTATCGATTTTATCTGAAGGAAACCCCTTGATTTTTAATAATTCATCAAAAGAGGATATACCCTCATGAAGATTTCGATACCTGATAATTTCCTTAGCCAAAACAGTGTTAAAATAAGGAATTTCAGCAAGCTCTGAACTGCTTATTGAATTGATATTCTTTATGGCTATATCAGGCCGGGTAAGTATTTGAAACTTGCGCTCTACTCTTGCTATAACTTCCGGAGAGAGTCCGTAAACATCCTTAAGTTGAACTTCATCTACAAAGCCACCAATTGAACTGCGATACTTAACGATCCTCTCCGATAAAACCTCACCGATACCATTTACGGTTTTTAGATCCTCAACAGAGGCCATATTCAGATCTGTGATTTTAACCTCATCTGGAACTACCTTTTGTTCTAACCTAACAGGCACATCTTTTTTGGTCCATACAGGAAATCTAAATGATGGGGCGATCCTTTGCAGCAAATCATCTGAAACACCAGTAACCTCCTGAAACTTTTCTGCAGAATTCACCCAGTTACCCTTAGAACGATACTCCAGAAACCGATCAATCTCTTCAACACTTAATCCAATTTGGTACCCCTTAAAATCTGTGAGGAAATTTGGGTTAAAAGGAAATATAGTGTCCTTTTTCAATTTTTTGGAGCTAGGATTTAAAGAATCCAATTGCTTCTGGAAAGAATCTATTTGTACCTGCCGATCTTTTTGTATCTCAGGATTTGAGTCTGAAGAAAAGAGATCAAAGATGAGGACAATCTGAAGCACTATGATTAAGAGCACTAAAACAAAAATCCCATTTTGCTGACTTCTGGAAAGCGCAAAATGGGATTTAAGAAATTTCATTTTATATAAACCTAAGAGGCCGCTTCAGCCTTTTTAGGTTCTGTTTTTTTGAATAACTCACCAGATTTTAGCCTGTGCGTATATTCTTTTAGATCTGTGCTAACTTCACCAATCATGAAGTACAGCCCTATAATGTTAGGGAAAGACATCGCCAGGATCATCATATCTGAGAAATCCAGAACCGCACCTAAACTAACCGATGCTCCAATCACTACAAATACAAGGAAAAGAACCTTATAAACAATCTCATTTCTTTTACTCTTTCCAAATAGGTAAGTCCAGGCTCTCATCCCGTAATATGACCATGAGATCATCGTAGAGAATGCGAAAAGGAATACTGCCGTTGCAAGTACATAAGGGAACCAGGAGATCACACTACCAAAGGCAGTTGATGTTAATTCTACCCCTCCAACTCCTTCAACTTCGTGCATCCCGGTAAAGATCAATACAAGTGCTGTAAGTGTACAAACTACAACCGTATCGATAAATGGCTCCAAAAGGGCAACAAAACCTTCAGAAGGCGGATGATTCGTTTTCGCTGCAGAGTGAGCGATCGCAGCAGATCCAACCCCTGCCTCATTCGAGAAGGCGGCACGCTGGAAACCTACGATTAGAACTCCAATTACCCCACCTTTTAAGGCACTAGGACTAAATGCTCCATCCCAGATCGCGCTAAAAGCAGGACCTATATTTCCAAAATTCACTCCAATAACCACCAAGGCTCCAATTACATAAACCGCCGCCATAACAGGGACAATCTTTCCAGTAACCTTCGCGATACTGCTAATTCCTCCAATAATAACAATTCCAACAAGAATTGCTACTACAATTCCAAACCAGAAACCGTTCCCGGTAAGCATAGGAAACTCTCCAGCAAGAATAGAAAAAGATTGATTGGCCTGGAACATGTTACCTCCACCAAAGGAAGCTCCAATGGCAAGGATTGCGAAGAAGCCGGCAAGGAATTTACCTAGACCTCTTTTATTTCTTTTTTCAAGACCATATCTAAGGTAGTTCATTGGCCCACCGAATACACGTCCTTCAGAATTAATAAACCTGTATTTTACACCCAGGGTACACTCTACAAATTTTGAAGACATCCCAAGTAGACCAGCAAGGATCATCCACATCGTCGCTCCTGCACCTCCTAAAGATACAGCTACAGCCACACCGGCAATATTACCTAAACCTACTGTACCTGAAACCGCAGTGGCCAGGGCCTGGAAGTGAGTAACCTGTCCAGGTGCGTTTGGATCATCAAACTTACCTTTGGCGAGTTGTAATGAATGTCTAAATCCTCTTATATTAATAAAACCTAAACGAAGCGTAAAGAAAAGCGCTCCGAAAACAAGCCATACCACGATAAAAGGAATGTTTTTTTGTTGTGGGTCACCATTAGGATGAAGTAATGGAATAGGCTCGTCGTAAGTGATGCTTGCAAAAAACTGAGCTCCCTGCTCGATAACATCTTTTTTATTCTCTGAGTTATAGATAACCTCTCCTTCTCCCAGGAAATGCTTCAAAGTACCATTGGCATTAGCATAAGCGACAATATCCTGACCGTTCTTGGAAACGGTAGCGATTGGATCTCCTTCATTAACATGTTCGCCCTGAGCTACCTTCCATTCCTTAAGAATGAATTTAGAACTTTCCTGAGGATCCCATTCAGGAGCCTCAACTCTTTTTAAATCGGCATAGACCACTGGATCGTAAACTCCAATTGCTGAAAACGGATCCCAAAAAAGTACACTTCCCATACTAGCTACAATAGGAGCAAAGGTCCCATTGAAATGCTCTGTAATAGCTTCTGCATCTACTGTGTAGGATTTTTCAACCGAATTCCCCTCACTATCTGTAACTACTACGCTGTAAGGAATACCTTCAGTTAGTCCTTCAGTTCTATTGGATTCCAGGCTTGTTCCCTGGTTAGACCACTTGTACTGATAAGGAGGAGTTCCCCCAGTCACATCCAATTCGATAAACCCGTTATTAATAACATTAGAAGGATTACCAACCTTGGCTTTTACGTCTAGTTCTTGTGCAGACAATCCAAAAATTGAAAATAAAAAGAACATTGAAAGCAAATACTTTCTCATATAGATTTTCGTTTATTAAATAAAGTTAAAATTACAGCCGGTGAATATGCTAAAAAATTAGGCTAAATCAAACTTTTAGGAGTTAAAAAGTGAATTAACCGTTAAATGCAAGTTGATTCTTCAACTGGGCTGTTGGCCTAAGTTTCGATCTTAAACCGAATAATATTTTTTAAGAGTATCTATCTGCTCAGGTCTGCCAATCATGATTAATTTAGATTCCTTTTCCAGCTTTAAAGACGGCTCGGGATTCACCACGTAATTACCCGTTGGTGATTTATAACCAATAATAGAGCAACCTGTGTTCTTTCTTATATCTGTTTCTGCAATGGTTTTCTCCACCCCATCTGAGCATACCTTAGAGAAGGGGATCTGTTCAACATTGATACTATCATGCCTTCCAGATACCGAAAGGTTATCCAGGAATTCCACGAGATCTGGGACCACCACCAGAGAAGCCATGTGACTCCCTCCAATTCTATCTGGCATTATTACATTGTCTGCCCCGGCGAGCTTTAATTTTTTATAACTGTTCTCTTCGGTGGCCCTGCTAATGATCTTCAAGCTTTTTTTCAGC
Organism: Christiangramia sp.; assembly: GCA_041611635.1. Classification (GTDB taxonomy): domain Bacteria; phylum Bacteroidota; class Bacteroidia; order Flavobacteriales; family Flavobacteriaceae; genus Christiangramia. The sequence goes on along the minus strand of JBFIMP010000046.1, from coordinate 9,654 downwards.
TGCCTGGCAGAAAGCACGATAAATAAGTTATCTGCGTCACTGGGTAAGGCGCAAATAAGTGTAGAAGCCCTTGCGATACCTGCCTTCATCAGCACCTCGTCCTCGGTCGCATTACCTACGATATAATTGATTTTATCATTTTCAAAACCCTGAAAAACCTCTTCCTTCTTATCTATGATCACAAAATCCTTACTGTAATCTGTCAGTTTCTGAACCGCTTCCTTTCCATTTTGTCCATAACCACAAACAATCACATGACCATTAAAAGAATCTATTCGTTTTCTCATTTTATTTCGTCTTAGATTACCAATATTATTCTTATTCAGGATATGCTCGGTAATGGTTGAAAAACCAAAACCAAAGATAAAAAGACCTGAAATAATAAATATTGATGTGAAAATTTTCCCATAAGCCCCCATAGGCTGGACTTCACCATAACCTACCGTGCTCACGGTTATAATGGTCATATACAGGGCGTCTACCCAGGAATAATCGTAGAAAAAATGAAATCCAATCACCCCGGAAATAAATACCAAAATGATCAAACAAATGGCCAGCCTAATTCGTGAATCTAAAAGTTCTCTCATAAATCGAAAACAGAGGTCCTTTTAGTGTATATAAGATCTTTTAATTTTAGCCAGAAAGCCAGGATCAAATAAACTATGAAACCTACTCCCATGGTAAAAAAAGAGGCATATATAAAGAAAAGTCTTACATTCTTGGCGCGCATTCCAAGTTTATCTGCCAGACGTGTAGATACATAAAAGCCATGCTTTTCAAGGTAATGCCTTATGTTAGAAACAAAAGTTGTCATGTCACAAATTTAGATGTATTTGGCAGACTTTCGCAATATAGAGCCCCCCAATTCACATTGTAAGCATTTGTTTAAGTTACAATATTCCGTTTTTAACTGCAATAGCGCCTGGGAATCCATGGCGTCTTTTGCAGTTCCAGGTCTTAGCTGGTTAAAAATACTGATTATTGAATTCTTCTCAACTTTAATTTCCGAAATAAGATCCTGTATAGCCTGTTCATCTTCTTCCCCAATATAATTCGCATAGGAATGTTTCAGTGGGATCACACAATTGATCAAAAGCAAATCAATAAAATTCGAGGTGAGCTTCTTTTTTCTTTCAGAATGAGATTTCCCGAAGTTATAATGCGTCTTCCAGTATTCTGAAACTTCTATCTCGAAAAGCTTATAAAATTCAGCCAGCTTTTTTTCCTGCATTAGTTTTTGAAACAAACTTTTATGTTTTGCATAGACCGCAGCCAACTGGGCTAACCTGATCGTGGGAAAATTATCTGGTCTCAATCTAAAGAACTGCGGACTTTCCAGGAACTCATTTTCAAGAGAAAATTTATGTTTAAGGTAATCATATTCTGTTTTAAGATTCAGACCATATAGATCTGTATCCTTAATTAACCTGGCCTGCCCCAGCAAAAGAGCCTCAAGAGAAAAACTTTTTACTCCCAGTTTTTGTATGATCTTAAAATCAAAACTCTCAGCCAGTTTTTGAAAAGCATCGGCATTTATTTTTAACCCAAAGCCTCTACAAAGCAAAATAAAAAGGACTGCTTCCCAGTTATTCCCTGTCTTTTTCAATAGTTGAATGATCAAATTAGACCTGGACTCTAATCTCTCGAAGTATAAACGTTCAAGCCAATGCCGAAGCTGGAAATCGGTAAAATCTTTAAAGTCTTTTTCACAATTCAAGACCATAGGTGATCTCTCAAGAAGCATTTGATAGGCCTCCAGAATTTCATTTTCTACCCTATCTTTTAAAACAAGTGTTGGAATTAGCGAATTATCCTTTCTGTAAATCTCTGCGTCATGCTCCCAGACTACATGGAGAATGACATTATCGTAATTAGGATCTGTTTCATGGTTGTGCCAGTACCAGTCTGAAGATTTTAAATGCATTTCCACATTTCCGGCCCAAAGTTGTGCACCAATTTTAATTTTAGCATTGAAAAAATCGGGTCCTGAAAGATCGTTCTGAAGGCCGGTATGAACAATTGCAATAAGATCACCTTCAGTAGTCTTAATATCCTCCATATTAAACTTCTGAAACTTCCAGACATGATATAAAAAATCCTCCTTCACCCTTCAAATGTATCAAATTAACCAATTGAAAATGAAGGTGATAAAAAATTATTCCATAAGTTTTTCAGCCACCCGGTTTACGAACTGGTCTACCCAGTATTTATACATCAAGCCGCTAGGATGTAAGCCATCGCTAGCAACGAGATCAGGATTTGCTTCTGCCTCCCGGGAAATTGGTGTGATATTATAAAAGGGTACATCGAAGTCTGCCGCTACTCGTCTAAAAACCTCATTGTACCGGTCTATCTCCTCACTTATCTCTTCCTGGCTGGCCGCACCAAAGGGCGTATAACCATAATCTGGAATACTCACGGCAAAAACACCTTTCTCTTTGGTCTTGGAATGATTGATTGCCTTTCTAAAGATGGTGCGCAATTCCTCTTCATATTCAGTAATAAGTTTACCCTGGTATTGATTATTTACGCCAATTAGAATAGAAACGAGATCGAAATCACGGTGAATGCTTAAATTTTTATCGATCCCCTTTAAAAGATCCTGGGTGGTCCAGCCAGTTTTCGCGATGATCTTTGGAGGTGCCATTTTATATCCACGAGCTCTTAACTGCTCGACCAGTTGCACCGGCCAGCGCTCCGTTTCGATAACACTTTCGCCAATAGTGTATGAATCTCCAAGGGCGAGGTAAGTATAATTAGGATTTTCTGGCTCTGGATTATTTACAACATCTAGAGTAGAGTTGCAGGAAAACAAAATGACACAAATGAATAGAAGGCAAATTTTCTTCATAATTTAATTTTAAGCCCTGAAAATAGAATATTTGCATATAACCTGAAATATTTAATTGGCTTTTAGTCTTTTCTTTACATAAAAAACCCCGCAAAGAGCGGGGTTAAATTATTTTCGATAGAATATACTATTCAATATACCCCATTTTTCTCATCCAGTCATCATTATACATCTTACCAACATACCTGCTTCCGTGATCGTGAAAAAGAACCACTACCACATCATCTTTCTTAAAATGTTCTTTTAACTGAAGTAATCCTTTTGCAGCAGCACCGGCACTGTTCCCTAAAAAGAAACCTTCCTCCTTAGAAAGCTTTTGCGTATAGACTGCCGCATCTTTATCTGTCACTTTGGTAAAACCATCAATAACACTAAAATCTACATTTTTAGGAAGAATATCCTCCCCTATCCCTTCAGTTACATAAGGGTAAATTTCTTTCTCATCAAAAATACCGGTCTCATGGTATTTTTTAAAAACAGAACCATAAGTATCTATTCCCCATACCTTAATGTCTGGATTCTGTTCTTTCAAATATTTCCCAACCCCAGAAATTGTTCCGCCGGTTCCAACTCCAACCACAAAATGGGTTACCTTCCCGTCTGTCTGTTTCCAGATCTCTGGACCTGTAGTTTCATAATGGGCCTGACGATTAGCAAGGTTATCATATTGATTTACATACCAGGAATTAGGAGTTTCTTCTGCCAGTCTTCTGGAAGTTGAATAATAAGAGCGTGGATCATCTGGCTCTACATCTGTAGGACATACGATAACCTCGCTACCAACAGCCTTAAGAATATCCATTTTTTCCTTACTCTGCTTATCGCTCATCACGCAGATCATCTTATAACCCTTAACGATGGCAACCAGCGCAAGCCCCATACCTGTATTTCCGGAAGTCCCTTCAATGATAGTTCCTCCTGGTTTAAGCAGGCCTTTCTTTTCAGCTTCTTCCACCATTTTAACAGCCATACGATCCTTTACAGAATTCCCTGGATTAAAAGTCTCGTATTTAGCAAGTACAAGGGCATCAATATCCTCAACGATCTTGTTCATTTTCACAAGAGGAGTATTCCCTATAGTACCTAGTATATTTTCAACGTATTCCATTTTCAATTTTTAAGAATGCAAATGTAAAAAATCCTGAAGGCTTAAACCAAGGATTACAGCTGCTTATATTTTGGTCGGTATTTTTACTCGAACTTAATAGCTTTCACCGGAGAAATTTTGGTGATGATAAGAGAAGGTACCAGTAACATGATCATACATAAAAGCAAGGTTCCAAGGTTTACCGCTAATATGTAATCCCAGTTAAGATATATGGGAACTTCGGTCACGTAATAAGTTCGCGGATCTAAAGGAATTAATTTAAAATATTTCTGCAGCGCCAGAATACCTATTCCAATCAGGTTACCCCAGAATAATCCCAGAACAATTAAATATCCCGCGTTGTAAAGGAAGATCTTCCTTATGCTCCAGTCTCCCGCGCCAAGGGCTTTTAGCACCCCTATCATTTGAGTCCTCTCCAGGATAAGTACCAGCAGGGCGGTGATCATATTAATTCCTGCCACCAGGATCATAATTCCTATGATCAAGGCTATATTGAAATCAAATAGCGAGAGCCACTCAAAAATTGAGTAGTATTTCTGACTAATTGTTTGAGTATCCAGAAAAGAACCGGTATTCTCATATACCTCGTTACCTTTTTGATCCAATTCGTTGAAGTCTTCTACAAAAACCTCAAAATTCCCTACTTCATCATCTTCCCAGTTATTGATGCGCTGTAGATGCCTGATGTCTGCAATAAGATAAAGTTCATCGAATTCCTGAAAGCCGGACTCGTAGATCCCGGTGATCTCAAAACCTCTGGCTAGCGGGCGTTCACTATCATCTCTTAGAAAATAGGTAGGAACTTTATCCCCAACCTTTAATTGTAACCTGTTGGCCAGGTATCGCGAGATAAGCACCTCATCATTTAAATTCTCAGAAAAATCTGGCAGTTCTCCTGCAATCAAAAATTCTTTGAAATACTCCCAATTATAATCATCCCCCACTCCCTTAACGATGATGCCTTCAAAATCATCCTGAGTTCTGATGACCCCAAATTTGGTGGCTACCGCCTGTATATGCTTAATTCCTTCTACAGTAGTGAATTCAGGGTAAAAATCCTGATTTTTAGAAACCGGGATCAAAGAAACCTTGGAACTGTTATTATCGTAACTGGAAATATTGATATGCCCGTTAAAAGCAGCTATTTTATCTCTTATCTTTTCCTGCAGACCGAGCCCGGTTGCAAAGGAAACAAGCATCATAATAACCCCTATGGCGATCGCTGTGATCGCTATTTTTATTATAGGGGCAGATATGCTACTTTTATACTTTTTAGCGCTGATTAAACGCTTTACAACGAAATACTCGAAATTCAATATCCTATGATTAAGAGATTGCTCAAAAGTACATTATTATTCTTTCTTATCGGAATTCTTTCCTGCGGAAACAGCAACAGTCAATCTGAAGAAGCCGTGACAAATGATTCAGAAAAAGAGAATTCAGATTCTGGAGACTCTGAAATAATTTTGGGAGCAAATCGTACCGAAGAATATTTACCCCTTCTGAAAGATAAAAGAATAGGTGTAGTAGGTAATCAAACCTCCATCATTAAAACCGAAAATGGGAATTACACCCACCTGGTAGATTCACTACTGAGTTTGAACATCAAGATCGAAAAAGTCTTTGCCCCGGAACATGGCTTTCGTGGTACTGCCGATGCAGGGGAAGTCATTAAGGATGGACTGGATACCAAAACCGGACTTCCGGTAGTTTCTCTTTACGGTAAAAATAAGAAACCTTCTACTGAGGTACTGAAGGATATAGACCTTATGATCTTCGATATTCAGGATGTGGGAGCCAGATTCTACACCTATATCTCTACCTTACACTACCTGATGGAAGCCTGCGCAGAGAATGATATTTCTCTTATAGTCCTGGACAGGCCAAATCCTAACGGGCATTATATAGATGGCCCTATTCTGGAGCCTGAACACAAAAGCTTTGTTGGCATGCATCCGGTTCCGGTGGTACACGGTCTTACTATTGGGGAATACGCCAAAATGATCAATGGTGAAAAATGGTTAAAAGATGGTATTCAGTGTGAAATAAGAGTTATTGAAATGGCAAATTATGATCATGAGAAAAAATACTCTTTACCGGTGAAACCTTCACCAAACCTTCCCAATGATAGATCTATTAATTTATATCCCAGCCTTTGCTTTTTTGAGGGAACCAATGTAAATGCAGGACGGGGTACCAATAAACAATTCCAGGTTTTTGGATCGCCGTATTTATACAAAACCTACTTCAAATATTTATACAAGCCAGAACCAATGCCAGGCGCGACTAATCCAAAACATTCGGGCTTGCAATGTTTCGGTAAAGATCTTACCGATTCAGAATATTTGAATGCTCTAAATCTGGAATGGCTCATAGAAGCATATAATAATACCTCGGGAAAAGACGAATTCTTCAACCAGTTTTTCACCAAACTCGCCGGGACTAGAAAGCTGCAGCAGCAAATAGAAAACGGTAAGTCTTTTCAGGAAATAAAAGATAGCTGGAAAGAAGGGCTGGAAAATTTCCAGGCAAAAAGAAAGCAATACTTAATTTATCCCTGATAGAAATGAAGGAAGTATTTCTCATCGCCTTAATACTATTATGCATTGGTTTCACGATCAAAATGTTTCTTCATGTATCGAATAGCCAGCTAAGCCTATCGGCAAAAATAATTTGGTCCATGATAATCTTATCTACTACGCTTTTTGGAGCTTCTCTATATTTTATTTCTGATCATGGAAAAAGCAGGAATAAATAATTTAAATATTTCAGTTTTTACGTAAAGATCTATTCTTAAAAATCGATTATCAGGGAAGTTTCAAGGTATAAGAAATTCTATTTCAACCTGCGTTTCATTTCTTCCACAATATTAAAAGCGGCAGGACAAACAGCCGTATTCTTAATGGTGATGCTGGATATCTTATGAAAATCCTTCCTATCGGTATGTGGATATTCCCGGCAGGCTTTAGGTCGTTTTTCGTAAATAGAGCAATAATTATCTGCTCCCAAGAAAGGACATGGAACCGTTTGTAGAACAAAGTCATTTTCTTCGTCCAGCCTCAAATAAGTATCAATGAATTCACCAGGCTTCATTCTAAAGTGCTTGCTGATTCTTTCAATATCCTTTTGAGTAAATAAGGGACCCGTGGTCTTACAGCAATTGGCACAGGTAAGGCAATCGGTTCGGGAGAACTCTTCTTCGTGAAGTTCTGCCATAACTGCATCCAAATCTTTAGGCGGACGTTTCTTTAGCTTAGAAAAGAACTTTCTATTCTCCTTCTTCTTATCTTTGGCCCTATCAGGTAAACTCTTAAGAATCTCTTCCATTGGACAAAAATAAGGATATATTCGGCACGGCCATCAAAGCCTATTACGAAGAAAATGACAATACAGACATAATCGTTCATTCTCCAGATTTCGAGGATGACGTGATCCCCATAGCATATCTTTTCAGGAAATTTGAAGATATGCCAGAGATCGAACAAAAAGCCCTGGAGCTCTGCCAGGGAAAAGTATTAGATGTTGGCTGTGGAGCGGGAAGCCATGCTTTATATCTACAGAAAAAGAAAAAATTAAAGGTAAAGGCTATAGACACCTCTGCTGGAGCGATAGAGATCGCTAGCAGGAGAGGTGTAGAAAATGCGGTAGCTGAAGATTTCTTTAAATTAAAAGATCAAAATTTTGATACGATCCTTATGCTGATGAATGGCAGTGGCATCATAGGAAAGTTGAAAAACCTTGATTCTTTTTTTGAGCATTCCCGGTCTCTTCTGGTCGATGGTGGAAAAATACTTATGGATTCCTCAGATCTCATTTACCTGTTCGAAGACGAATTTGAAGATCCTGAAAATTATTTCGGTGAGTTTAATTACAGCATTAGCTACAAGGATCTGCAGTCTGAAGATTTTGACTGGCTCTTTATTAGCCCGGATCTCTTGAGTGAATATGCTGAATCTAATGGATTCGATTGTGAAATAATTCAACAGGGAGATAATTATGATTTTCTTGCTTCCCTAACAATGAAAAAGAATTGAATAATGCTTAAAGATCATCCTGTTCTGGGTTGAACTTATAAATATGATGGTCTAACTCACTATTTTTCATATTTTTGAAGCACTGCATATAAAAAATCATGATTAAAGTAAAAAGACTTCTTATTTTTCTAGCCTTAACCTCATTGATATTTTCCTGTACAAAGGACTCTTCAGAACCAGAAGGTGGCGGCATAGACCGCTCGGCCAATTTAAAAGCCCTTGGCACTTCGGCCTCAGATCTTCTTAATGATGCGACCTATACCTCTATGAACATAGAGATTGTATATGTGGAAGGATACAGACCAACCGCAGAAGCTATCAATATTTTTCAAAATTTTCTTGAATCAAGGATCTATAAGCCAGACGGTATTCGAATTAATTTAAGAAGTGTAAATTCTACTGGAAAATCTCCATTTACAATAGAGGAAATTGTTGAAATAGAAAATGAGGAGCGTACCGCCTATAATGTTGGGGATGAGATCGCAGTTTGGATCTATTTTGCCGATGGAACCAATGAAAAAGATTCTGACGGGAAGTTTGTTTTGGGCTCAGCATTCAGAAATACCTCCATGGTGATCTATGAAAAAACTATCAGAGAATTCTCTTTCCGAAATGGAGCACCCGACCTCGCCACAATAGAAGCCGCAACTTTGAACCATGAATTCGGTCATTTATTTGGGCTGGTAGATCTTGGAACAACGCCGGTAAGTGAGCATGAAGACCCAGAAAATAATGGACATTGTATTATAGAAGGCTGTCTTATGAGAGCTTCCATAGAATTTGGAAGCGGTGTGGTTAATGTCATTGAAGGATCTGAAGTTCCAGATTTTGATAGCGCCTGTATAGAGGACCTTCAATCTGCAGGAGGAAAATAAAATATTAAAAATTTAAACATAAAGAAACCCGGAGAATTCTCCGGGTTTTTTTATGTTTTGAATATTTGATGACTATTTAAAAAACGTTTGGATCCAGGTAATCTGGAGTTCCATCACCGTTAGAATCTGTAAAAGTTATGCTACCGTCTGCATTTATTTCAATTTCATCTCTGGTAGGAGTTCCGTCGCCATCATCATCTGCATCAGAGAAATTTGGAATACCATCCCCATCGGTATCATCATTGAAAAGGTCGCCGTCTCCGTCAAGATCTTCCATAAATGATTCAATACCATCTCTGTCGTGATCTGCCACATTCACCTTATAAAGGTTCACTTTAAAAATTAGCGGAGAATATGATGGAATACTATTTTGAGCAGAACTGAAATAGGCCAGCCCAGAAGGCATAAAAATAGCTCCTGCCCCATAATCGTTATTCCAGGTTACGGTGTTATCTGGATTCGTGGTAAATCCTGTAGCAGCTCGAAATTCCTCTAAACCTTCTGAAAATCCTTTCACCGGCCCCGGTCTTAAAGTAGGTCCCTGTGCGCCAACTTCGAAATACGAAGTAAGATTAAACCATAAAGGAGTTTTTAACCTGCTATCAAAGACATTTTGGTTAAGTAATTCTCCTTCATAAGCTACATAGGTAGAATCTGCATAAGTCGGTTTCTTACCTTCCCCTTCTCTCGCTTTTAATATGTATAGCTGTTGATCTACTCCCTGAAAATTAACCGTTTTAGTCAATAACTTTTCAGATTCGATAATTGGAGTCTTATCGCTATTTT